>NZ_CFJNYH010000008.1:0-83556 GCF_984815275.1 Coprobacillus sp. | reverse complement strand
CAACGAATTCAAATCCTTTACCTTCATTAGGTTCAAATTTGATCCATACGTGACCATATTGTCCACGACCACCTGATTGTCTTACAAACTTACCTTCACAATCAGCAGTTCCTCTAATTGTTTCTCTATAAGCAACTTGAGGAGCACCAACGTTAGCTTCTACTTTAAATTCTCTCTTTAAACGATCAACAATAACATCTAAGTGTAATTCACCTACACCAGCGATAATTGTATCACCAGTTTCAGGGTTAGTTGTCACTCTGAATGTTGGATCTTCTTCAGCTAATCTTGCTAAACCATTTCCTAATTTATCTTGATCTTGTTTAGTCTTTGGTTCAATAGCTAATTCAATAACTGGTTCAGGGAATTCCATTTTTTCAAGAATAATAAAATTCTTTTCATCACAGATAGTATCACCAGTTGTTGTGTTTTTAAACCCAACAGCAGCTGCGATATCTCCTGCATAAACTTCATCGATTTCTTTACGTGTATTAGCATGCATCTGTAAGATACGTCCTAAACGTTCTTTCTTATCTTTAGTTGAATTCAAGATATAAGAACCTGATGAAATTTTACCAGAATATACACGGAAGAAAGTTAATTTTCCAACAAAAGGATCTGCCATGATTTTGAATGCTAATGCTGAGAATGGTTCTTCATCACTTGCATGTCTTTCAATTTCATTTCCATCTTCATCTTCACCTTTAATAGATGGGACATCAGTTGGAGCTGGTAAGAAGTCAATAACTGCATCCAACATTGTTTGAACACCTTTATCTTTATATGCAGAACCACACAATACTGGGAATAACTCAACAGCTAATACCCCTTTACGGATAGCAGCTTTAATTTCTTCCTCAGTTACTGGTTCCTCTTCTAAAACCTTCATCATTAAATCATCATCAAATGAAGCAGCAGCTTCAACCATTTTTTGACGATATTCTTCAGCTTGAGCTTTCATGTTTTCTGGGATTTCAGAGTAAACAACGTTTTCTCCTTTCACACCTTCAAAATGAACAGCTTGCATTTTGATTAAGTCAATCAATCCTTCAAATGTATCTTCTGCACCAATTGGTAATTGAATAGCAACTGCATTTGCATCTAATCTTTTACCGATTGATTCAACAGACATAATGAAGTCTGCACCAGTTGCATCCATTTTATTACAGAATACAATTCTAGGTACTCCATAAGTTGTTGCTTGACGCCAAACTGTTTCAGTTTGAGGTTCAACTCCAGCTTTAGAGTCTAATACTGTAACAGCACCATCAAGTACACGTAATGAACGTTCTACTTCAACAGTGAAGTCTACATGGCCTGGAGTGTCAATAATATTAACACGGTGTCCATTCCACTGAGCAGTTGTTGCTGCTGAAGTGATTGTGATACCACGTTCTTGTTCTTGCTCCATCCAGTCCATTTGTGAAGCACCATCATGTGTTTCACCAATCTTATGAATCTTACCTGTGTAATAAAGAACACGTTCAGTTGTTGTTGTTTTACCAGCATCAATATGAGCCATGATTCCAATATTACGAGTGTTTTCTAACGAAAATTCACGAGCCATAATTTTCTCCTTTCAAATAGTATCTTTATATTACCAACGGAAATGTGCGAATGCTTTATTAGCTTCTGCCATCTTATGAGTATCTTCTTTCTTCTTTACAGAAGCTCCAGTCCCATTAGATGCATCAACGATTTCATTAGCTAAACGGTCAACCATATTCTTTTCGTTTCTTAAACGAGAATAGTTTACTAACCATCTTAATCCTAATGTCATTCTTCTTTCTGGAGATACTTCAACAGGCACTTGATAGTTAGCACCACCAATACGTCTTACTTTTAATTCAAGTACAGGCATAATGTTGTTGATTGCTTGGTCAAATACTTCCATAGCAGGATTTCCAGTTTTTGCTTCAACTTTTTGGAAAGCATCATATAAGATGTTTTGAGCAACACCTTTTTTTCCATCAAGCATGATATTGTTAATTAATTTTGTAACTACCTTTGAATTATAAATTGGATCTGGTAGTACGTCTCTTTTTGCTACGCGTCCTCTTCTTGACATCGGTTATTCCTCCTATCTCTTATTTTTTAGGTCTTTTTGCTCCATAACGAGAGCGTCCTTGCATACGATCTTTTACACCAGCACAGTCCATAGTACCACGAATAATATGGTAACGAACCCCTGGTAAGTCTTTAACACGTCCTCCACGAATTAAAACAACACTATGTTCTTGTAAGTTATGTCCAATTCCTGGAATATATGCTGTTACTTCCATACCGTTTGATAAACGAACACGGGCATATTTACGCAAAGCCGAGTTAGGTTTCTTAGGTGTCATAGTCGCAACACGTGTACAAACACCACGTTTTTGAGGTGAACTAATATTTGTTGGTTTTTTTAACAATGAGTTATATCCTCTATTTAACGCAGGTGATTTAGATTTAGTAGTTTTTTCACTACGTCCTTTTCTGACTAATTGATTAATTGTAGGCATATTTTTCTCCTTTCCTTTCTTGTTAACACACAATTCCGGGTGTTTCATTTTTCACCAGAATAAATGCACTCCACTAAGAGTACCGAGGATGATTATAGGTGAATTTAGATATAAAGTCAACACTTTTTTACAAAAAATATTGATTTTATCATAGAAAAAGGAATTGTAAATAAAAAGACAGTAATCATCATATAGATTTCACTGTCTTCTTCAATGAAGATATCATCTTCACATCTTCATTATAATAATTTTCACAGTTATATGTGTAGTTACTATAGAATTATGGTTTATTTACTTAAAAATATTTGTTTTATTTTTTCTTTTTTCTCTAGTGTCACATCTAAATATTTTTCTAAATAATTGGGGATTGACCCAGCCAATTTTATCATTTCATCAATTGCTGCATCAAAATAAACTTCCTTGGTTTGCATAAGACCTGATAAATATTCTAATACAAATGGATCATTAGTATATTGTCTATATTCATTCATCCTTTTTTCATTTCTTGATGCCATGCACTCTTTCGTTAACATATATTCCTCTTTTACTTTTTCCAAACTGACATCAAGAATAAATAAAGTGATAATAGTTGCAAAACCAGTTCTATCCTTTCCACCTTTACAATGATGTAATAAAGGAAGATTGTTTTCATCAGTAAGTAAATTTATAAATGATGTATATTGTTTGTTAGCATAAGAACTATTGACCAATTCACGCATCTGCTCACTCATCTCATCAGAACGTGCTTTTAATTGCAATCTTCCTTCCTGAGTACTTGATATTTTTATAAGCGCATCAATTTTTTGTTGATCATCGACAATGTTTCCACTAGCAAGATTTGCAACTTCAGCATTAGGAGATAAGTTTATTTCCTTAACCCCTTCTATTTTTATATCTGGAGCTTTTATGACTTCTTGTTTTCCTCTAAAATCAACAATTGTTTTTAAACCCAAATGCTTAAGATATTCAACATCTTGTATAGTTATTTTATTTAATGCATCTGAACGAATCATACGATTATAGCAAATGCATTTTCCTTCTTTGTTAAGAATACCACCAATATCACGGGTGTTAAATGTTCCCTCTAATGTTATTATTCTTGTCATGAAACAATCTCCTCTTTTGCCTGTAATTCATTTTGTGCTTCTTCAGCACATTTACGTTTATCTAATACCTTAAAGAATGGTAAATAAAGAAGGAAGATTGCAATCATTTGGATAGTTTGAACAACTGCCCCTTGCCATCCAGCTGCTAAGAAACCACCGATGAGAGGTGGAGCAACCCATGGTACTGCAATACTGACAATTGACATGAATCCTATTTTTATAGCAAAATAAGCAATTAATAATGAAATAACTGGAGCAAGTGACATTGGAATCAAGATAATTGGGTTAAAGACCATTGGAATTCCAAACTTCATCGGTTCACTAATTCCAAACAATCCTGGTACAACTGCTATTTTTCCAACTGCCTTTAATTGTTTTGATTTAGACATAAATGCTAACATTGCTGATAAAACACAGTGTCTTGGTCCTTTAAATGCTTCTAAAAAATATGAATTGACTGCATTTGTTGCTGGTAATCCTGCTGCTACGTTAGAAGCATTTTCTATAGCTCCTGGCATAAATAAAGTATTATTGGCAGCACTTGTAACATTGCTTCCATGAATGCCAAAGAACCAAAAGAACTCACCTAATAATGCTAATAAAACCATTGCCCAAATAGAATTTCCCAAACCTTCTAATGGTGCTTGTAAAACAGCATAAACAGCTGAATGTACATCACCATAAGATGTCATAGAAAACAACGCACCAATGAGAATAAAGAAAGAAGCAACACCAATAGCAGGTATTAATGATTCAAATGAAGCTGTTATTGCTGGCGGAACACTGGCAGGCATTTTAATTTTTGGTCCTTTCTCTGCCAATAAATAAAACAAATATGTAGCTAACAATGCAACAATAATTCCAACAAACATTCCTCTTGAACCTAGATATGTTGTTGTAAAAACTTTTATAACTTTTTCCCCAATCATTGCTTCTGTCATTGGCGTGACTATAAAGAATGAGACAATAGAAACCAATACAGCATTGAGTTGATTGACTTTCAACAATCTCGCCATATCATACGCTAATGAAACAACAAGATAAATTGTAATAATATCGTTTGTCATTTTAGATCCAATAGTAATAATTGAACCAATTCCTGAACTTTCTAAAAATGCTAGCCATGGATCAATCGGTAAACTAATTAATAAAGTCACAATTGAACCAATCATAATGACTGGTAATAGCCTCGCCATTCCAGATGCAATTGTTTTGACAACTAAATTTCCTGAGAATTTACTTACCGCTTTACTTAACTTTTGTGCAAATGTACCTTTCATAACTATCCTCTCCCTTATTCAACTTTTTCTAAGACTTCAGCTAATACTTTTTCCCCATTCATCATTCCATAATCCATCATGTCAATCGTAAAAACAGGCATATTTAAATCTGAAGATAAATCTTCTAATTTATGTGCAATTTGAGGCGCTAATAATAAAACATCAGAATCTAACTGTTCAAAAATATTGTCTTCCCCAACTGCTAATATTTCAATATTCAAATTCTTTGCAACAGCTGCCTCTTTCATGCGTTGCACAAGCATACTTGTAGAAAATCCACCAGAACATGCTAATAAAATTTTCTTGATCATAATCTTTCCTCCATTTTCTTATTCAATTCTTCTGCATAAGCAACCATTTCCTCGACCATATCTCTAATAGCCATAGCTGTCATTAAGTGATCCTGAGCATGTACCATTAATAAACTCACTTGGTGTTTTTCTCCAGTCATTTCTTTTTGAATCAGTCTGGTTTGAACATTATGCGCTAAAATCATGGATTGACTCACTTGTTTCAGTTGCTCTTTAGCCTTTTCAAACTCTCCCTTTCTTGCTGACTTTAAAGCCAATAGACACTTGGAACGTGCATCTCCAGCATTTAATATAATTGTCATAATCTCTTCTTCCATAATATATACTCCTTACAAAAACTCCTTTAAAAACACCCTCAATTTCTGGTATGTATTTATAAGTTCTAATTGTTTGATTTTATTACTATCGTTCATCAACTTAATTAAAAAATCGCTAATTTCCTGATGCAATAATAAATGTCCCTTTTTCACATTGATTACAAATATGCATTTCACTTCTTTATCGTGAAATACTGTAGGCTTTTCCAGCAAAACAATACCAACACTATCAATATTTCCCATTGGCTGAAGACTATGTGGAGAAGCAATACCCGTATCATATACAGTTGAAAAGCGTTTCTCTCTTTCTAATACAGAATCTTTAAATCCTTGTTTTGCATAGCCTTTATCTACCATTCTTTCACACATTTTTGTTATTAAATCGAGATAATCCCCATTCTTTACAACCCAAAACAAATCTTCATAAAACAAATCTTGTAACCCTAAGACATTGTTTGTATATTGTTCTCCTGAAAAAATTATTTCATTTTTTATTTTATGGAAATCTTTTTCGTCTAAATTCTGATGAATCACTACAACTTTGTTTTGTCCTTTTTCTAAACAAACAGGCTCTGTTGAAATAATCAGTTCTATTTCTTCCATATCATGTTTAGCAACTGACATATGTGGAATGACCATAATATTAGCCAAAGGAAAGTAAGACTGAATTTTTGTTTTAATTAGTAATGTCGAACTTTTCATGCTATCAGCAATAAAAACAATCTTTTTAATACTTTGCATCTTAGCCTGATTTTCTCTTTCAATATGTGTAGCAAAATGCAATGCAAGATATCCAATTTCATCACGCGACAATTGATATTCATTTAATTCCTCATGATAATCTATAAATCGCATAGCGACTAAAAAAGCATTCATATATTGTACAGAAACTGATTTGACTAATGAATCACTCAATGTTAATCCATATGTTACACGCATAATTAATGGATGCAAATGTAATAATAAGTTTTCCTTTAAGACTGTATCTTCGCTAAAATTTGTATCAAAATCTTTATCAACCTTAATCAACGCTTCACGAATAGATTTTGCCAGTTTCATTTTCTGATCAAGTGGCACCATTTCAGAACTGGCTTTTCCGAAAATTTGTGATGCAACTAAATCAATTTCATCATTCGTGATTTGAATTGAATATTGGTTTTCTATAAAGGAGAGTAATTCTTTGGTAATCGCAAATATTTTTATATCAATTAAACTCTTATTAATCTTAATTTCATTAATATAATTCTTCTGTAATATTCTATAAATTAAGATTTTAAGATGAAACAATATGGATTCTATTGCATTGTTTGTCATAATAATATTATATTCATTTAATAAAGAGATAAAGTGATCTGTAACCAAATCAAAATCTAACTTCTCAATAAATTCAAAGAACTCTAAATGAACATTTTGATTCTCTATGACTTTTCTACTAATTCTAGACAACATTTGTCTAATATTTTTTTCATTCCCAGACACTCTAATTCCATAATGAGAGCGAGATTCTAAATGTAACTCACTGTGTTTTAACTCCTTTTTGACATCATTCATATCATTAATGACTGTACTCCGACTGACATCTAGAATTTCAGCAATTTGATTTATAGAAATAAATCCAGTGTTTTGTAATAACAAAAATAGTATTAATGATATGCGATATTCTTTTTTAGCAATGAACTGTTGGAAATCATTATTGAATTGGTGTAAATAAGATTGATATTTTGTATCATCTATTATTTGTAGAAAATATCCTCGCTTACTGACAGTAATAATTTGAAATCCATTTTTATCTCCCGCATCTCTTAACTCACTTAAAAATTCCCTCACTTTTCTTTCTGAAAAACCAAGATGATTTTTAAGTTCTTCTAGAGTTATAATGTCCTGAGATTGAAATAAATCTAATATTTTTTTATTCACGTTACCCATCTCCCAAATTCATTATAGCATTGCCGATATTCTTATAACAGTTTGAAAGATGCATAAATAATTTGTCGATTTGTATACTAATCACGATATTGTTTGACATTACCTTTAATTATACCTTGAAATCAGTAAAATAATTTCTTTTATGTTTTCATAAATCATCACTTCCATCATCTTGTTTATCGACATAGATAAAATCATAAACTATTGATAAACTTATAGATCAACACGAGACCACGTAAAATATCCTATATAATCAACACGATCTTCTAAAATAGCTTTTTTCAATTCACTGATATGTTCTAGAAGAAAGCAAATTCGATAATCATCTTCAATATGTCCAGCGTTATCACTTACCTAATCCATTTTCTGTCATTAAGATTGAAAGTCTATTTATTATATAAGTAGAGAGTCCTGCTTGCCCTGTTTAAAAATTAATACGATTCATTTCATTAAAAGTCACTTAGTATTTGACTTGATCTTTATTCTTAACACTTTTACAAAAATGTAGATACAAGTCAATTATATTTTTGATATTAATACAAAAAAACATCCATTTATATTGGATGTTTAATAAACATATGGAGTTTAAAAAAGCGAGGTAAACAATATACCTCGCTTAATAATACAGTTATCTACTCTCTTAGATTTCTTCAACTGATGCAAACTGTTCTTCAGTTTCACCACTTAATAAATCTTCTGATAATGTTTCAGCTTCTAATTTTTCAGCAGCTTCTAATTCAATACGTTTTCTCTCTGCTTCTAACTCTCTTGCTATTGTCTCAGGAGATTTTAACGCACCTCTTAATCCAGTACCAGCTGGTAATAATTTACCAATGATAACATTTTCCTTTAATCCAATTAAATCATCAACTTTACCTTTAATTGCAGCATCAGTTAAGATTTTTGTTGTTTCTTGGAATGATGCAGCAGATAAGAATGATTCTGTTTCAAGTGAAGCTTTTGTAATACCAAGCAAGATTGGTCTTCCAACTGCTGGATGCTTACCATTCTTAAGAACATCTTTGTTTAATTCAGTAAATCTTTCTGTATTCACATGTGTTCCTGGAAGTGCACCAGTGTCTCCACCTTCAACAATTCTCATCTTCTTCAACATTTGTCTAACAATAACTTCGATATGTTTATCAGAAATCTCGATACCTTGTAAACGATAGACTTTTTGAACTTCTTTTAAGATATAGTTTTCAACTGCTTCAACATCAGCAACACCTAACAATTCCTTAGGATCAATAGACCCTTCAGTAATCTTAGAACCAATACCGACTTCATCCCCAACAGAAACTCTAAGTTTTGCACCATAAGGAGCCAAGTAACTCTTTGTTTCTAATAAGTTAGAGACAACAACTTCAGCACGACCATTGTTATCAATGATGTTTGAAACTTCACCTTCAATTTCAGAAATAATAGATTTTGCTTTCGGATTTCTTGCTTCAAATAACTCTTGAATACGAGGTAACCCTTGAGTGATATCAGCACCACCAGCAACCCCACCCATGTGGAATGTACGCATTGTTAACTGTGTACCAGGTTCACCAATAGATTGAGCTGCCATAATTCCGATTGCTTCACCTAATAAGACTTCTTCTCCAGTCGCTAAGTTACGACCATAACATTTTCTACAGATTCCACCTTTGGCTTTACATCCAAGGACAGATCTAATTTCAACTTCTTTAATTCCAGCATCAGTGACTTCTTTTGCATTTGTTTCATCAAGCATTTCACCTGCTTTTACAATCATTTCACCTGTCACTGGATGAATAATATCTTTTTGTGAATAACGTCCAACTAATCTGTCATATAATGGAACAATAACAGAATTATCAGAAGTATTGTATAATTCACTAACCATAAATCCTCTATCTGTACCACAATCATCTTCAGTAATGATGACCTCTTGTGCAACATCTACCAAACGTCTTGTTAAGTAACCTGAATCGGCTGTTTTCAAGGCTGTATCAGTAGAACCTTTACGGGCACCATGGGTAGAAATAAAGAATTCTGATGCAGTTAAACCTTCTCTAAATGAAGACTTGATAGGAAGTTCAATTGTTTCTCCTTTAGGGTTTGACATCAATCCACGCATACCTACCAACTGTGTAAAGTTAGAGATATTTCCACGGGCACCTGAGTCAGACATGATGAAGATTGGATTCTTAGTATCAGCTTCGAACTCTTCTTTAACGACACCTTGAACTTGATCTTTAACACTTTCCCAAAGTTTAACAACTGCATTCTTTCTCTCTTCTTCAGTTAACTTACCTTTACGATATAATCCCTTGATTCTTTCAAGTTTTTCATCAGCTTCTTCAAATAAAACATATTTACTTTGTGGAACTTGAATATCATATACAGAAACTGTAATCCCTGCAATTGTTGAATAATAGAATCCTTGATCTTTCAATTTATCAAGCATTGCAGTTGTATCAGTTGTTTTGCTTGTCTTAAATACTTGATTAATGATATTTCCTAAAGCTTTTTTACCAAATGGTTTGATAATTGGTTGACTCTCAATATAAGCTTTAATATCTGTTCCTAATGGAACAAAATATTTATTAGGTGTCGCATCTAAATTCTCAACACTTGTATCATTAATAAATGGGAATGCTCCATCAAAGATTTGATTGAAAATAATTTTTCCAACACTTGTAATTAAATAACTATCATTTTGTAATTTTGTAAATGTTTGGTTATTTAATGATTTTCCTCTAATTGCAACTCTTGTGTGTAAATGAACAGTTTTTGCATCATAAGCCATTAAAACTTCATTCACATCAGCAAAGACAGTTCCTTCACCAATTTTACCAGCTTCTTCTAATGTTAAATAATAATTTCCTAACACCATATCCTGTGAAGGTGTAACAATTGGTTTTCCATCTTTTGGACCTAAGATATTGCTAGAACCAAGCATTAACTGTCTTGCTTCTTGGATTGCTTCTTCTCCTAAAGGAACATGGACAGCCATTTGGTCACCATCGAAATCGGCATTGAAAGCAGGCGTAACAAGTGGATGAAGACGAATTGCACGTCCCTCTACCAACTTAGGTTCGAATGCTTGAATACCTAATCTATGAAGTGTAGGTGCACGGTTTAATAAAACTGGATGTTCTTTAATAACCTCTTCTACGATTGGCCAAATTGAATCTTCCATCTTATCAATCAATCTTTCCGCTGCCTTAATATTTGTCGCAATTTGTTCTCTTACCAATCCACTAATAACAAATGGTTTGAATAAGTTCAAAGCCATCTCACGTGGAATACCACATTGATACATCTTTAAATCAGGTCCTACAGCGATAACTGAACGTCCAGAATAATCAACACGTTTACCAAGTAAGTTTTGACGGAAACGTCCCTGTTTTCCTTTAAGTGTATGACTTAAAGATTTTAATGGTCTACCACCAGCACCTGTAATTGGTTTAGAACGACGTCCATTATCAATTAAAGCATCAACAGCTTCTTGCAACATACGTTTTTCATTTTGCACGATAATTGATGGTGTTCCTAATTCTAATAATTTCTTTAAACGATTATTACGTGTAATAACACGTCTATACAAATCATTCAAATCACTTGTTGCAAAACGTCCACCATCCAACTGTAACATTGGTCTTAAATCAGGTGGAATAACAGGAAGAACATCAAGAATCATCCATTCTGGCTGATTCATTGAAGATCTAAATGCTTCTAATGCCTCAAGTCTTTTAATTAATTTTGCACGCCTTTGCCCTTGTGCTTCCTTTAATTCTTTAGTAACTGTTTCAAATTCTTCATCAAGATCAACTTTTTGAAGTAAAATCTTAATTGCTTCAGCACCAGTTTTGGCTTCAAACTGATTTCCGAATTTTTCATAACAGTTACGATAATCTCTTTCAGATAAAACTTGTTTGTATTCTAATGGTGTACTCCCTTTATCTGTTACAACATAAGATACGAAATAAATAATTTCTTCTAATTGTTTAGGAGACATATCAAGAATAAGACCCATTCTCGAAGGAATCCCTTTTAGATACCAGATGTGAGCAACTGGAGTTGCTAATTCAATATGTCCCATACGTTCACGACGTACAGAAGATTTAGTGACTTCTACACCACAACGATCACAGACAACACCTTTATATCTCACTTTTTTGTATTTACCACAGCTACATTCCCAATCCTTAGATGGTCCAAAAATCTTTTCACAGAAGAGACCATCCTTTTCTGGTTTTTGAGAACGATAATTAATAGTTTCAGGTTTTTTAACTTCACCATAAGACCATTCACGAATTTTTTCTGGAGAAGCTAATCCAATTTGGATTGCTGAAAAGTTATTGACATCTGCCATTCATTGTTTCCTCCTATTCTTCGTTACTTTCTTCTTCATCATCAGTGAAGAGATCATCAATTACAGATTCTAAATCGTCAAATGATTCATCTTCCTCTTCAAAATCTCCTTCAACTTCTTCCTCCACAACTTCTTGAGTTGCTTCAGCAGGTTCTGGAGTTGTATCAATTGAAGTTGGGAAACGACGTTCTTCATCTTCAATTTTTCTTTCATCTAATTCATTACCATCTTCATCCAACATTTGAATATCTAAAGCAAGAGCTTGTAATTCTTTCTTTAAAACTCTAAATGATTCTGGTAATCCAGGTTCTGGTAATTTTTGACCTTTAACAATCGCTTCATAAGTCTTCACACGACCAACAACATCATCAGACTTCACTGTTAAGATTTCTCGTAATGTATAAGCAGCACCATAAGCTTCGAGTGCCCAGACTTCCATTTCTCCAAATCTTTGTCCACCATTTTGAGCTTTACCTCCAAGTGGCTGTTGAGTAACTAACGAATAAGGTCCTACAGATCTTGCATGTAATTTATCATCAACCATGTGGGCTAACTTAATCATGTACATAATTCCAACACATACATTAGAATCAAAGTATTCTCCTGTACGCCCAGAAATAACTGGCTGTTTACCATCAACTGGCATTCCTGCCTCTTTCATGATATTTTCTAAGTCTTTAGAATTAATACCATCGAAAGCTGGAGTTGCATAATATAATCCTAATTCTCTTGCTGCATAACCTAAATGCAACTCAAGAACTTGTCCAATGTTCATACGAGATGGTACCCCTAGTGGGTTTAACATAATGTCTAAGACAGTTCCATCTTCTAAGTGTGGCATATCTTCAACTGGTAAAATACGAGAGATAACCCCTTTGTTACCATGACGACCAGCCATTTTATCTCCTTCAGAGATTTTACGTTTTTGAACGATGTAGACTTTCACAACCTTGTTAACACCTGGTTGTAATTCATCGCCTTTCTTTCTTTCAAAAACCTTAATATCGTGAACAATTCCTGCTCCACCATGTGGAACTCTTAATGAATTATCTTTAACTTCTCTAGATTTTTCACCAAAGATAGCTAATAATAATTTTTCCTCTGCTGATAATTCTGCTTGTCCTTTTGGAGTCACCTTCCCAACTAAGATATCTCCTTCTTTTACTTCAGCACCAATCATGATAATCCCTTCACTGTTCAAGTTCTTACGCGCTTCTTCACCAACGTTAGGAATATCTCTTGTAATTTCTTCTGGCCCTAATTTTGTATCACGACATTCAATACTATATTCTTCAATATGAATAGATGTATAAACATCTTCTTTGACTAATCTTTCAGACATGATAACAGCATCTTCATAATTATAACCGTTCCATGTCATGAATCCTACCAAGACGTTCTGTCCTAAAGCCAATTCCCCTAATTCCATAGATGGACCATCAGCTAAAACTTGACCTTTCAGTACTTTATCACCTGTCTTGATAATTGGTCTATGATTAATACATGTTCCTGCATTTGAGATTGCGAATTTTGTTAAACGATAATTTCTAGGTCCATCATTTTCTTCAACAACAATCTTTCTTGCATCAACATAAGTGACAATACCATCTGCTTTTGCAACAATTGCAGCTCCAGAGTCTCTAGCAGCCTGATATTCCATACCTGTACCAACAAGTGGTGTATGTGGATTTAACAATGGGACTGCCTGACGTTGCATGTTGGCCCCCATCAATGCACGTGTAGCATCATCATTTTCAAGGAATGGAATGCATGATGTGGCAACTGAAACAATCTGTTTAGGCGAAATATCAATAAAATCAACTTCACTTGGTTTTGCCATAATATTTTCACCTAAGTGACGAGAAATCACTTGTTCATCTAAAATTTCATTATTTTCACCAATTTGTACTTTTGCTTGAGCAATAATATAATTCTTTTCTTCATCAGCTGTTAAATAACGAACATCACTTTCATCAATGATACTATTATTGACTTTACGATATGGTGTTTCAATAAATCCATACTTATTAATCTTCGCATAAGAAGCCAATGTTGAAATTAACCCGATATTTGGACCTTCAGGTGTTTCAATCGGACAAATACGACCATAATGTGAAGGATGGACATCACGCACTTCATATCCAGCTCTATCTCTAGACAAACCACCTGGTCCTAACGCAGACAAACGACGTTTATTTGTTAACTCTGCAAGAGGATTAATTTGATCCATGAATTGAGATAATTGTGAAGATGAGAAGAATTCTTTCATTGCAGCTGTTAATGGACGAATGTTTGTTAATGATTGAGGAGTCACACTATCAACTTCTGATAATGACATTCTTTCTTTAACAACTCTCTCCATTCTAGATAAACCAATTCTAAATTGATTTTGAATTAATTCCCCAACAGAACGTACACGTCTATTTCCTAAATGATCAATATCATCTAATAAACCAATTCTACTCATTAAACTCACTCTGTCATCACTTGCCAAATCTAATGAATCATAGATATCAACTAAGTTTAACATATATGAATAAGCAGCTAACATATCAGAAATAGTAACAAATTTACAATCTAAAGATAAATCAGTTCCAACAACTTTCATTTTCTTAGATTGAGATTCATCAACATAAACTTCAACAACTTGAATTTTTCCATTTGACTTCAAGAAATCATTTGTTTTCACATCTACAGTATGTGCTCCAGCTTCAAAAACAGGTTTCAAAAGATCTACTTTATCTTTTGTTAAAACTGTTCCTTCTTTCATAACCACATGACCATCAACATCAACAATATCTTGCGCCAATACACGATTTGTAATTCTATCTAACAGACTTAACTTTTTCCCAAATTTAAAGCGTCCAGCACGTGCAAGATCATATCTTTTTGCATCAAAAAATCTTGTGTACAACAAAGTATTTGCACCTTCTAATGTAGCTGGTTCACCTGGTCTTAATTTATTGTAAATCTCAATTAAAGCTTCATCAGTGTTATGAGTTGGATCTTTTGCCAATGTATTTCTAATAAACTCATGATCACCTAAAACTTCAATAATTTCTTCATCACTGCTTAATCCTAAAGCACGTAAAAGGATAGTACCCGGAATCTTACGAGTACGGTCAATACGTACATTTAAAATGTCTTTTGCATCATTTTCAAACTCTAACCATGTTCCTCTTGAAGGAATAACACTTCCTGTAAACACAGTTTTCCCACTCTTATCCATAGCATCAGCAAAATATGCTCCAGGTGAACGTACTAATTGTGAAACAATAACACGTTCAGCTCCATTGATAATAAATGTTCCTGAGTCAGTCATTAATGGGAAATCCCCCATAAAGACTTCGTTTTCTTTAATTTCTCCAGTTCCGTTATTAATCAAACGGAGAGTAGCACGAATCGGCGCTGAATAGTTGGCATCTCTATCCTTCGCTTCATCTACTGAATATTTTGGTTCATCAAAACGACAATCCACAAATTCCAATGTTAATGTTTCATTGAAGTTACTAATAGGATAAACATCATTAAAAACCTCTTTAATCCCTTCATTTTTGAACCATTCATATGAATTTGTTTGAATTTCTACCAAATTAGGAAGTTCCAAAGAACCACTAATTCTTGAATAATTGCGACGATTAATACGACTTTTTGCTTGAGTTACATTCTTTTCCAAGTCCGCTTCACTCCTTATTAATTATCTCTATCTCCATCTTGAAAGCATAGCAAAAAACACTGCTTTTTATACATGAGTAGGCATTGTATTATACTAGCATAGTCAATAGTGTTAGTCAATACCAAATCTCAAATTTCAAAATTTCTTTTGAAATCTTAAAAATCAGTGTTTCTTATAGATTTTAATATAAAATACCCTTTATCTCTTTTGATAATTTCACAATTACCAAAAACTTCATTCATTTTCTTTTGTGCTGATGGCGCTCCTTGCTTCTTTTGAATGACAACAATTAACTCACCATTCTCATTCAGAAAATCAAATGCCTTTTCTAAAATCTCAAAGACAACTTTTTTACCAGCACGTATCGGCGGATTAGAAACAATAACATCAAAAGTTCCAACAACATTTTCATAAGCAAAACTCAAATAAGCTTTTATGTCTTCAACATCATTGTATTGACATGATTGATTTGCCAAATGAACTGCACGCTCATTGACATCAACCATCTCAACATGTAACCATGGATATTCTTTCTTCAAAGAAACCCCTAAAGTTCCATAGCCACATCCAACATCTAATAACGATCTTTGATTTGCTTGAATGTCCATACAGTCTAATAGGACTCTTGATCCATAATCTACACGTTCCTTTGAGAAAACACCAATGTCACTTATAAAAGTTAATTGATGTTTTCGATATTGAAAAGGGATACGTGTTTCATGAGTTTCTAAATCAACATTGTTTGTATAATAATGTGACATATTTTTCTCCTAGAAAAAAAGCCCTTAAGTAGGGCTTTTATTTGTATAACAATTATTTAACTTCTACGCTAGCTCCAGCAGCTTCTAATTGTTCTTTAATCTTAGCTCCTTCTTCAGCAGGAATATCTTTCTTGATTTCTGCAGGAGTTTTGTCTACTAAACCTTTAGCTTCAACTAATCCTAAACCAGTGATTTCTCTTACAGCTTTGATAACTGCAACTTTAGTAGCACCAACATCAGTTAATGTTACTGTTACGTTAGCAGGTGCAGCATCTGCAGCAGCAGCATCACCAGCAACTACAGCTACAGGTGCAGCAGCAGTTACATCAAATTTTTCTTCGATTGCTTTTACTAAATCATTTAATTCTAAAATTGTAGCTTCTTCTAAGTAAGCTAAGATATCTTCATGTGTTAATTTTGCCATTTTATTTTCCTCCATTAATAATTTTTAATTAACTATTCAGCAGCGGGTGCTGCTTCTCCTCTTGCATCTGCAACAGCTTGTAATACTCTTGCAACTTTAGCAACTGGCTCTTTCATGCATGCAAGCAACATTGAGTACATACCTTCACGATTAGGTAATTTAGCCACTGCCATAACTTCTTCCTGAGGTAAGAATTTACCTTCAACATATCCAGCTTTAATCACTAAAGCTTCATGTCCTTTTGCGAACTCTGCTAAGATTCTAGCAGGAGCTACCGCATCTTCATGTCCAAAAGCAATTGCGTTAGGTCCAACAAGGAATTCGTTTAATTCATTCATACCTTCTTGTTCAGCAGCTCTTTGAACTAATTTGTTCTTATAGACTTTGAATCCAACGTTTTCAGCTCTTAATGCTTTACGTAATTCAGTCATATCAGCAACTGTTAATCCACGGTATTCAACAACGATTGAAGATTGTGCAGCTTTAAAGCTTTCAGCAATTTCAGAAACGACTTGTTGTTTTGCTTCAATAATTTCTTTTGACATTGTTACACCTCCTATATAATTTTATATATGCAACAATATATCCGTTAAAAAACTCCCACGTAAAAGCGAGGGAGTTTGTCAATGTGAGTTGACAATATCACCTCGGCAACATGATTAAGGTTTCCCCGTTGCTGTCTACGGTATATTGATTGCGATAATCTATGATCTTCTTATTATAAAGAAGACTGAACTTTTACACTTGGTCCCATAGTTGTAGAAACAACGACGTTTTTCATGTAAGTTCCTTTAGCAGAAGATGGTTTAGATTTAACTAATAAATCATAAACAACTTTAAAGTTTTCTGCTAATTGAGCATCTTCAAATGATACTCTTCCAATTGGCATATGAACATTACCATCTTTATCAGTACGATAAGTCACTTTACCAGCTTTTGTTTCTTGAACAGCTTTTGTAACATCCATAGTTACTGTTCCTGTTTTAGGGTTAGGCATTAAACCTTTAGGTCCTAAGATACGACCTAATTTACCTAATTCAGCCATCATATCTGGTGTAGCAATCATAACTTCGAAATCTAACCATCCTTTTTGGATATCTTCCAAGATTTCTTTTCCACCAACAACATCAGCTCCAGCAGCTTTTGCTTCTTCAACTTTAGCTCCTTGAGTGATGACTAATACTTTTTTTGTTTTTCCAGTTCCGTGTGGTAATACAATTGCCCCACGTAATTGTTGATCTGCATGTCTTGTGTCTAATCCTAATTTGAATACAACATCAACACTTGCATCGAATTTTACATTACTTGTTTTCTTTACCAAAGCAACTGCTTCTTCAATTGGGTATGCTTTACCTTTTTCAATAAGAGCAGCGGCTTCTTGATATCTTTTACCTTTGTTAGCCATTTTCTTTTCTCCTCTTCATTAAATTAGGCATCTAAGCCTTCAACTTTTACACCCATGTTTCTAGCAGTACCTGCAACAATTTTCATTGCACCTTCTAGATCGATTGCATTTAAATCTTGCATTTTGTATTCAGCGATTTCTTTTAATTTATCAGCTGATAATGTAGCGACTGTTACCTTAGCATCAGAAGCTGCTTTCTTAATTCCACATGCTTTCTTAATCATTTCAGCAGTTGGAGCAGTCTTTAATACAAAATCAAAGTTCTTGTCATCATAAATTGTTAAAACAACTGGTACAGTTTCACCCATACGATCTTTTGTTTGATCATTGAATGCTGTACAGAACTTTGGCATTTGAATACCAGCACCTGCTAAAGCTGGACCTGGTTTTGCCCCACCAGCTGGGAATTGAATTTTCATAACTCTTACGACTTTCTTGCTCACGCGACACACCTCCTATTAAAATTTGTCCGTGCTGTGGTCAGTTGGATGTCAATCCTCCCACGCATAGTAACACATATTGCGTCGATTAATTATTATACACAATCATTTCAATAATGCAAGCATTTTTATTGAATTTATCAAACTTTTTTAAAAAGAAAAGACACTTAAGTGTCTTATTATAATTCTACTTTTTCTAATTGAATCAATTCAACTTCCATAGGTGTTGCATTTCCCAAGAAATCAACAAGAACAGTTGCAACTTCTTTTTCACGATCAATAGATTCAACTTTCCCTTGTTTACCAGCAAAAGGACCTGATAAAACTTTCACTTCATCACCTTCAGCATAGTTTATTTCAAGTTGTGTCGTTTGAATTCCCATTCTTTTTAGAATTGGATCAATTTCATGTTTTTGTAATGGGAAAGGTTTTGCCCCACCACCTGACGAACCGATAAATCCTGTAACCCCTGATGTATTACGGACAACATACCAAGCTTCATCTGTCATAATCATCTCTACCAAAACATAACCTGGGAACATATTTTTTGTTTTATTAATCTTTTTCCCATCTTTAATTTCAGTTTCAACATGTTCAGGAATAACAATATTAAACAGACAATCTTGAAGTCCCATTGATTCAACACGTTTTTCTAAGTTTTCTTTAACTTTATTTTCATGACCTGAGTATGTGTTGACAACATACCAGCGTCTTCCTTCTTCATTCATCCCTGGCATACTAATTCATCCCCAATGCTTTCAAAATTACAGCGATAATTGCATCGCTACCATAAAAGTAAACTCCAAATAAAAAACAGAATACCAATACAACCATAGCATTATATGCCAATTCTTTTTTAGTCAACCAATGAATATTCTTGATTTCACTACGTACACCCTTAAGTGTGAACCACTCTTTTAGTTTCATGTCCATCCTCCTATTTCGATTCCTTATGCAAAGTATGCTTTCCACATTTCTTGCAATATTTGTTTAGCTCCAATCTTTCTACATTCAAACGCTTATTTTTTGTAATTGAATAATTACGTGACAAACATTCTGTACAAACTAAAATCACTTTTTGTTTCATGCCTATCACTCCTTTTCCGTTATTATAATTTAACACATTTATTTTCACTCGTCAATGGCTTAGACTTTTTATGGTACCGATATACTGCATTATAGACACTCCTTACAGAAATATCAAGGATATCTGCAATTTCTTGTTGAGGATAACCATCATGAATATAACGGATAATCATCAATTCTTTGGGGGAAGCTACCTTTTTTACACATAACTGATATTCTTCCTCGGTTTCTTTAATCTTCAATATTGAAGACGGTTGATATTGCCAAGAAGGATCACCAATCAATTCTGCAAATTGCATCTCATCTTCTGGGTATACTGTTTCATCCAATGATACAAATGTAAAATAACGGCTCAATTGTTTTCTTTTCATTTGATAAACAAAAGAAAGCATCCTCTTCCTCATCACATGATACATAAATGTTTTCAAACTTGTCTTCTGATCCGCTCGATAACAATCTAATAATCCAGAAAAACACGCCATAGCCACTTGAAGATAATCTTCAAAATCATATTCTCCCTGTGAGTACCCAATAAATGGGAATATCCACCTTCTGACAATAAGATAATAACGTTTATATAATACTTCTTGAGCTGCTTCACTTCCACACCTCATCAAATAAACCAATTCATCATCGCTTATGTAACGTTCCACGTTACCTCCTTTCTACTTGAAAGGGTGACGAGAATTATATACCTGATAAAGAATAAGTGCTGTCGCAACTGATGCATTTAAAGAAGTCACATGTCCTGTCATTGGTAAAACAACATTCATATCACAATGAGATTTTACTAGTTTCGATATTCCAAAACCTTCTGACCCCACCACAATAACAAGCGGCATATTGTAATCAATAGCACGATAGTCCTGTGATTCATTCAACTCGCAGCCAACAACCCAAAAGCCACGCTTTTTTAAATCATCAAGAGTTCTTGATAAATTTGTAACTTGTGCAACTTTAACATAATCTATGGCGCCAGTAGAAACTTTCGCAACTGTCGAAGTTAACCCAACACTACGATTTTTACCAATAATAACACCATCAACTTCTATGGCATCACACGTTCTTAAGATGGCTCCTAGATTATGTGGATCTTCCAATCCATCTAACATCAATAATAGTGGTTGTTTCCCTTTAGGAATTGCATCAATAATTTCATCAATTGAAGAATATCCATACCCTTCTGTTTGAGCCACTACACCTTGATGCACAACATTTCCAACAAGCTGATTTAAGACACCCTTATGAGCAACAATATTCACTTTTGCATTCTTTGCTTTAGCCAAAGATAAAAGTTTTTCATCTTTAGCATTCTTCATCATATAAATCTCATAAACTGGCTTTTCACCCTTCAAAGATTCTAAAACTGTATTTTTACCATAAATATATTGTCTCATATTTTACCCCTTTACTTGTCTCAAATTCGTCTCAAATTCATCTCATAAATTTCTCATTACAAACTCTTTGTATAACTCAAATATTTCTTGAATCCTTTTTTCTTTCTTTAATAAATACAAATGACCAATTAATGCTTCAAACCCTGAAGACTGATTATGCGTAATCACACTTGTATTTTTCATAACTCTCGTATTCTTAGCATTACGTCCTCTTTTATAAATACGAATTTCATCTTCATCTACCCACTCATGAAGCATTGCCTCTTTCATAAAAGCAGCTTGTGCCTTAGCACTCACAAACTGAATAGCTGCCTTTTGCAATAAGTCAGGTTTCGTTATTTCTTGATCAACAATTAAATATTCTCTTACATAAACCTCAAAAACACCATCACCTAAATAAGCCAAAGCTAATGGATTTATCAATTCTGGTCTCATTCTAAATAATTCCTCTCATTTGAAGCTGACCTCTTAATTCATCTGCCTTATCAAAATTCTTATTCGCTTTTTCTTCTAACCATTTTTCATATAACACAATATCATTATCACTTAATTGCTTCATTTCATGAACAAAGCCCATCACATCTAACATCTGAATTAATGTTTGATATTCTCTTGAAATAACTTGATTATCTTTATCTTTTACACGCATAGATTGATTCAAAACCTTTACTTGATTCAATATTTGAGTAAGTGCTAATGATGTATTTAAATCATCACTTAATGCCTCAACCATAGTGTCAACAGTTTCTTTTGAATATTCCTCTTGTTGATAATGTTGAACTTGTAAATATAAAGATGTCTGTTTTAAAACATTTTCAACTTTTTCAACTTCTTTTTTGACACTTGTTAAAACTTCTTCAGTAAAATTTAATGGATTACGATAATGAGTTGACAACATCAACCATTTAAAAACATTGCATCCTAACGTTTCAATTAAATCTTTAGCCCACAAAACATTCCCTAATGATTTTGACATCTTTTGATTATCAATATTAATCATTTGATTATGCATCCAAACATTAGCTATTGGATGGTGATGACACGCCATAGATTGAGCAATTTCATTTTCATGATGTGGAAACTTCAAATCTTGCCCACCACCATGAATATCAATACGTCCATCATCAAAAATATCATTAATCATAACGACACATTCTGTATGCCATCCTGGTCTTCCTTTAGACCATGGACTTTCAAATTGAATTCCTTCATCAGTTTTCTTCCACAACGCAAAGTCAGTTGATGACTCTTTTTTATCATTTTCATCAACTCTCTCACTTGCTCCAGCAATTAAATCTTCTACTTTAATCCCTGATAACATTCCATATTCATTTATCTTTGTGACTCTAAAATAAACATCTCCATCAACTTCATAAGCAAAACCTTGGTCAACCAAACTTTGAATAAAGTCAATAATCGGCTGCATTGTTTCAGTTACACGTGGTGAGTATGTTGGAAACAGCAAATTCAATCCACTTCTTATATCATTATAAGCCTTGATATATTTATCTGTTAATTCCTTTTCTGTAATTCCCTCTTCCTTTGCTGCTTTAATAATTTTATCATCAACATCAGTAAAATTAGAAACAAATGTCACCTTATAGCCAAGATATTCAAATGTTCTTCTGAGAATATCAAAAACAATGAGTGGTCTAGCATTGCCAATATGCGCATGATCATAAACTGTTGGTCCACAGACATAAATACTCACTTCACCTTGTTTAATTGGAACAAATTCCTCTTTCTTATTTGTTAATGTATTAAAAACTTTCATAATGACCTCCTTATAAATAAAAAAGCAGATGATAAAGAACACATTGTGTCTATCCACTTTATCATATGCTTAATTCACACTTTTAACGCAAGTTCACGTTCTTTCTTTTCAAAAGACTCAGGTTAGTGCATCAAAAATCATTCATTAAGTCATTCCCAGCATCAGACTCTCTCTTTAAACTTCATAATTTTATCATTCTCACCTATAATTTATTTATACTATAACAAATTCATTTTTATTTATCAAGTCTATTCCTCTTTATGAACCTTTAAAGAATTAAGATATTGTGAAATAATACTAATTTCATCATCATAAACCTTTTGTGGTGCTTGATAACTTAAAACATATTCAGAATTAGCAGTAAAGTAAACCAAATGCTTAAATTTAATGCCAGTTGATTGATAAGTTCCTGTAAATTCCTGACAATTTAAACCACTATCTATTTTTAAATTTTTATAGCCAACATCAATGGCACCATCTTCCTCTAATTGACCAGCATATAATTCAGGCATATCATCAATTTCATTATCAGTATCATCAATGATTGTTTGATATGACATCACTTCTTGTTCTCTTACAAATTGAACAATTGCTTTATTCTCAACAGATGTATCCATCTTAAAATCCTTAGGATAATAAAACGAAACTTGATCTGCAACCTCATATAACGTTCCATCTTTTTCCAAAAAGACAGTCTCAGATTTCTTCCCACAAGCAAAAACAGTTAATAATAATGTGACAATAGTAACGACTTTTAAACAAGCGCGCATATCTTTACCGCCTCCTTACCATCCTTTATTGTACTAAACATTATTTAAGAAAGCAATTAAAAATCTATTTTCACACAAAAGAGATAGGTTCCCCTATCTCTTTTGCTTAATCTAACAATGAATTAAAAACTTTCAAATAGGCATCAGCACTTTTATCCCAGTCAAGTTTCGCTTCCATTGCACGATGTACTAAACCTTGCCACTTCTCTTTATCAGCATATATACGTAATGCATAATCAATAATATCCATCATTTCATGCGCATTATAATTTGTAAAACTAAATCCCATTCCTGTATTTTCAAATTCATTGTACGGTTCAACACTATCTTTTAATCCACCAGTTTCTCTAACAAGAGGAATTGTTCCATAACGTAATGACATCATTTGTGACAAACCACAAGGTTCAAACAATGAAGGCATTAAGAACATATCACACCCTGCATAAATACGACATGATAATCCGAAATCGTACTTCAAATTCAAAGATAATTTTTGTGTATGATAAGCTGCCATAGCTTTGAGTGGTTCCTCATATTTTTGATCTCCAGCACCTAAAATAACAACTTGTACATCACGTTTCATTAATTCATCCATACGATCAATAATTAAATCTAAACCTTTTTGCCAAGTTAATCTTGTAACAATCCCAATTAATGGAACATCTGGATTCACTGGTAATCCACATTCAGCCTGAAGAGCTGTTTTGTTGTTAACTTTCTTTTCATCAACTGTCGTCATATCAAAGTGTTCAACAATTTCAGGATCAGTTGATGGATTGATAGTTTCATAATCAATACCATTTAAAATACCATACAAATCATGTCTACGCATCTGCAAAATGCTTTGTAATCCCTCACCAAAACTATCTGTTAATATTTCTTGAGCATAAGTTGGTGAAACAGTTGTCACTACATCACTATAATAAATAGCTGCTTTCATCATATTAAAACATCCATCATTACGACAATTCCCATTATAATATAAGTAATTATCTAATCCAAAATGGTCACTTAATAATTTTGGATCACATTTTCCTTGATAAGCAATATTATGAATTGTAAATACAATTTTAATTCCCTGATAATATTCATAATAAGCATATCTTTCCTTATAAAGAGTTGCAATCATTGCAGTTTGCCAGTCATGTAAATGTAAAATATCTGGTTTGATATCAACATGTGACATTAATTCTAAAACTGCAAAATCAAAGAATGCAAATCTTTCATTATCATCATCATATCCATAAAGACCTGGTCTTCTAAAATATTGTTCATTATCAATAAAATAATAAGTGACACCATCATGCTTTGCAGTAAAAACACCACAATAGCACTTTCTCCATCCTACCCAAATATCATAACTTGCAACATATTCCAACGTCTCAGCCAACTTCATATCTTGATATTTTGGTAAAACAACAATACACTCATGACCTTTTTGAACAAGTGCCTTAGGTAATGACCCCAAAACATCTGCCAAACCACCAGATTTGATATATGGATTTGCTTCACTTGTTGCGAAAACAATTCTCATTATACAACATCTCCTTCTTTGACGTACAGTGGCTCACCTACGCTTACCAGTTCCTTTTTCTTTTCTATACGTGCATCTTTATCAATTATCACATTTTCTAAATGTGCTCCAGCACTCACATGTGATCCATTAAGAATAATACAGTTTTTAACAACAGCATTTTTACCAATCACAACATTACGTGATAAAATACTTCCCTCAACATCACCATCAACAATGACACCATTAGCAACAAATGACTTTTTCACTTGAGCATTCTTTAAATATTTTGTTGGTGGAGTATCATTTGTATTGGTGAAAATAGGCCAAGTACTCTTAAACACCTGTGTTGAAATATCCATATCCAAAAATTCCATACTCACTTTATAATAAGATTCATAAGAATCAATACATCTTGCAAATCCTTTATATTCATAAGCCATAATTCTTCTTTCATCACATAGATATGCCAAAGTATCTTTTAAATCAAAGAATGAACTGATTTTCTTTGCATACTTTAATAACTCTAATAACACTTTTGCATTCACAACATATGTTTCTAAAGAAATATTTCTTTCTTTACGATTTCCTTTGTTTTGTTTAATTTCAGTCACTTGTTTTCCTTTTAACCTTAAATAATCTGAACCTACAAAAGTTTCATTAGCATTGTTAATACGCTGATAAACAACTGTAATCTCAGCTCCTGATTTCGCATGAGCTTCTACAACTTCAGCATAATTCATTGTTGTAATAATATGTGCAGGTGCAATGACAACATAATCAGCTTTTGCTTTTTGTAAAAACGCAATGTTTTCAATTAAATTATTAACATCATGATTATATAAAGCATTATTTGCACATTTTTCATTATAGAGAAGCGAAACCCCTCCAGATTTAGAGTTAAAGTTCCAAGAGTTACCATTCCCCAAATGTTTAAATAAAGATCTCGGTTTTTCTTTAATCAAAACACCAACCGTATCAACATTTGAGTTAGACATATTTGATAAAACAAAATCAATAATACCATAACGACCCAAGAAGCTTACCGAAGCAACTGGTCTTCTTTCCGTTAATCCTTCATAAGATACATCAGAGTGTAAATTTACTAATCCTACTACTTTTGCCATATTCTTAACCCCCTATTTCGCGTTGTCACTAACAAGTTCAACTGTTTTAGCTTCCTTGTTGACAACTTTCTTCGCTTTGATTACAACACCTTCATCGACAATGGCTTTATAGATTTCTGCTCCCTCTTCCACCAATACTCCTGGCATGAGCACAGAATCAACAACTTTTGCACCTTCACCAATATAAACGTTGTTGAATAAAACAGAACCAGTGACATCACCATTGACTATACAACCTTGTGTAACAAGGGAATTTTTCACACTTGCTTCTTCTCCAATAATCTGAGGCTTACTCAATGTATCTTCAGTATAAATTTTCCAATCTTTCTTAATATTATAAAGATCTAATTCCTTATCATCTAATAAATCCATATTGGCTTGCCATAAACTTTCAACAGTTCCAACATCTTTCCAATATCCAGCAAATTCATAAGCATATAATTTCTTACCTTCATTTAACATCATTGGAATAATATTCATACCAAAATCATGCTTACTACTTTCATCTTTAGCATCCTCAATTAAATATTTTCTTAATTCTTTATAAGTGAAAATATAAATACCCATAGATGCTAATGTAGATTTAGGTTTTTCTGGTTTTTCTTCAAATTCATAAATTGTACCATCTTTATTGGTATTCATAATTCCAAAACGACTTGCCTCTTTCATAGAAACATTTAAGACAGCCACTGTTAAATCAGCACCTTTTGCTTTATGTGCATTTAACATATCTGCATAATCCATTTTATAAATATGGTCTCCTGAAAGAATCAAAACATATTCAGGATCATATTGATCTAGGAAACTGATATTCTGATAAATAGCATCTGCCGTACCAGCATACCAAGTTGCTCCAACCTCTCCTCTTTCACGAGCTGGTAAAATAGCGGCTAATGAACTATTTCCATCAAGCCCCCACTTAGATCCAGCACCTACATACGTTCCTAATAAAACTGATTCATACTGTGTCAAAACTCCAACAATATCAATTCCTGAGTTGGCACAATTGCTTAATGGAAAATCAATAATTCTGTATTTTCCTCCAAAGTACACAGCTGGTTTCGCAACTTTAGCTGTTAATGCTTCAAGACGCGTTCCTCGACCACCTGCTAGAATCATTGCAACAATTTCTTTACCCATAATTTCTCCTCCTTGACTTTAATGTGAAAGTGCTTACCTATATCTTTATTTTAACACAAAGCATTTTAAAAAAACATAAATTCGTGTCATTTTCAAAAAGAAAAAATTCGCCAAATTCTATGAAATAAAAATAGTGTTGAACGTACCATTATTTTTTAAATAATAGGCAATTATTTTGATTTCATGCATATAGTAAAAAGAGGTGATGAACTTGTCCCCAAGAATCGCATTTAACGAGAATGACGTCGAATTATTGGCAAGAATCATGAAAGCGGAAGCCTTAGGCGAAGGTGATGAAGGTATGTTGATGGTTGGTAACGTCATTGTCAATCGTGTTGTGGCAAATTGTGATGTTTTTAGAGATACTCGCAACATTTCTGAAGTCGTCTATCAGAAGAATGCTTTTTCTGGTGTTGGCCAACCATTATTTAATCAACCAGTCAATGCCAAAGAACGTGAACTCGCATTAAGAAATATCGACGGTTATCGTGTTGAACCAGCTTATAGCGCTTTATGGTTTAAGAACCCCGGTTCTAACACTGCATGTCCTGATCAATTTTATGGGCAATTAACCGGACGGTATAAAAATCATTGTTTTTATGCCCCAGGTGGGAAATTAAATTGTGACTTGTAGGAGGGTCTATGGATACTAACAATCAATCTATTTTACAAGGCAGTCAAACAACTCAATCATCATTACCATCTCCAATTGCTGCCCAAACATATCTTGAAAACATATTACGTTTAAATATTGGAAAACTTGGAACGTTTTATTTCACTTATACTGGTAGTACTGACTGGCGTGACCGTGCTTATAAAGGGACTATTGAACAAGTTGGTCGAGACCACTTTATCGTTCGTGATCCTAAAAATCAAAAGTACTATATCTTCCAGTTTGTCTATTTTGACTGGGCTGAATTTGATGAGCCTCTTAATTTTAATACCAGATAAGCAAAAAGGATATTGCATACAACAATGCAATATCCTTATTTTTTTAATCCTACCAGATATTTTCTAACTCTAGATATAAAATGCAAAGATCCCGTAATAACAATATGACTCTTTTTGATATAGGCCGTCTGTAAAGCCTCAACAAAATTATCAACAATAATTAAATGTGGCTGTGATTCAACTGTTGTAATATCAATTGCTCTGTCATCATTAAATGTTGTTAAATATACTGTATAACCTTCTTTTAACATAAGGTCTAACATCGGTTGAACATCTTTATCATCTAAGCAAGAAAAGATAATACTAATATTTTCTTCTTTTTTGACACGTAGAGTTTGAATCAGAGCCTTGATTCCAGGTAAATTATGGGCACCATCAATTTCAACTGTTCCATCTTGATAAGGCAAAGTTTCATAGCGACCTTTCCAGGCTGCATTTTCAATAGCAGATGTTGTTAACTGGGTATCTAAAGTGATTAACTTAGAGGCAATCGTTAAAGCCAAACGAGCATTAGTCACTTGATAGATTCCTTGATTTTTAAGTGTAAATGCCATATTTCGATATCTAAAATGGAATGGATAACGTGAAACCTGATATTCTGGAACGACATACATAACTGCTTCTTGAACATCACATTGTTCTTGTAAACGTGCTAAAATCGTTCCTTTTGCTTCACTTGTAATAAACATTTGATGAGGTTTAATAATTCCCATTTTTTCATTAATAATATCATAGATACTCTCACCTAGCTGTTTTTGATGATCCATACCAATATTTGTAATCGCACTAATAATTGGATCAATAACATTTGTCTTATCATGCAAGCCACCAATCCCCGTTTCAATAATACGATAATCTAAATCTAAAGACTGAAAATAAGCAAGCATAATTAAAACATCAATTTCAAACATAGATAAACCATCTTCTTCAATGATATCATAATATTGATTAACATATTTCAATAAATCCTCATCACTGATAGGTTGATCATCTACTCTAATACGGTCATTATGACAAATAAGATAAGGTGATGTAAATGTTCCAACACGAAATCCATGCGCATTTAAAATACTTCTTAAATAATTCACTGTTGACCCTTTTCCATTGGTCCCTGCAATATGTATCATATTTTTTTGTTTCATATGAATATGGCATCTATTTAATGTATCTCTAAATTGATCAACAGTTCTTTTATTTCTCTTTGATTCTATATAAGCGATTGCTTCTTCAACTTGTGTAAACATCATTGAATCCTCCAATCTATTGGTTGTATTCCTTGACTTATCAAAAACTGATTTGTTTTAGAAAAAGGTTTTGAACCAAAAAAACCACGATATGCTGATAAGGGAGAGGGATGCGGACTCGTAATGACACAATGTTTTGTTTGATCTATCATTCTTGCCTTATCAATGGCTTGTCTTCCCCAAAGAATAAATACTAATGGCTTTTCTCTTTGATTCATAGCTTGAATAATATGATTTGTAAAGACTTCCCAACCTTTTTCTTTATGTGAATTTGCACGGTGTGCCTGTACTGTTAAAACTGTATTCAATAATAAAACTCCTTGATGTGCCCAAGATGTTAAATCTCCATGACTTGGAATTTCAATACCTACGTCATCATGTGCTTCTTTATAAATATTCACAAGACTTGGTGGTGTTTGTACCCCTCGCTCAACGCTAAAGGCCAATCCATTGGCTTGATGTTCTTCATGATATGGATCCTGGCCAATAATGACAACCTTGATATCATCATAGTCTTGAAAATTAAAACAATGGAAAACTCTATTTCTAGGTGGATAAATAATCTTTGTTGCGTATTCTTGATTAACAAAAGCTTCTAGTTCTTTGTAATAAGGCTGTTGCCTTTCATTTTGAATAATTGTCTTAAAATCCATAATTATAAAATAAACCTTTCTATAACTTCTGCAACAACACCCTGATTATTATCCGCTTTCGTTACAATATCACAAGCCTTTTTCACATCATCCACTGCATTCGCAGCAGCAACTGATAATCCTGCCACCTGTAACATAGACATATCATTATAGTTATCTCCTACAGCAATTGTCTCTTCTATGCCAATTCCTAAAATTTCTGCCAAATGTTTTAATCCAGCACCTTTATCTACCCCTAATTTATTAAATTCCATATAACGATTAGAAGAATAACTTACGGCACACTCACCTTCCCAAATATGTTTCATTTGAGGTTCTAAACTCATTAAATAAGGAACATCTGTATTTTGATATAAAATCTTTGAAATTGGCTGATCTTTTAAGAAATCAATTGTATTTTCTTCCATAATAACACATTCTACTTTTTGATTCTGAATTCTTTGGGCTTCTGATTCAGATAGATTGAACACATAAACTGTATCCTTTGTATAGATATGTTGACAAACATGACAATCTAATCCAAACTCAAATATTTCTTTTGTTTTCTCAAAAGAAAGTCCCTCAAAAAATAATATTTGATTATCTTTATTTTCTGTTAAAGCACCACCATTAAATGAAATCACATATTCACCAAGTTCATCATATAAACCCAAAGTTTTCAAATCATGTTGGATCGACATAAAGCCTCTTCCTGTTGCTGGAACAAATTTAACACCCTTCTCTTTCGCCTTTAAAATCATATCAATATTATGCTGACAAATTTGATGATTATCATTTAACAATGTTTCATCCATATCACTTGCTATTAACTTATACATTCTTAAACTCACCATCCCTTTCAATAAATTTCTCAATAACTTCAGCAACAGCTCCCTGATCATAATCAACAGTCGTTACATAATCTGACATTGCTTTGATATCATCTGTAGCTCCATCTACACAAACACCTAGTCCTGCTGTTTCTATCATTGAAGTGTCATTATAATTATCACCTATAGCAATTGTTTCAGTTTGACTGATTCCTAAATAATCAGCTAACCATAGCAATGCTGAACCTTTACTTACATCTAAGGGATTAAACTCTAAATATCGATATGATGAATAACTAACTGCAAAACGCCCTTTGGTAACATCAACTAAGTCTTCTTCTATCTTTTTTAAATAAGGCATATCACGTTTTTCAAAAAGAATTTTTGCTATCTTTGCCTCCTTTAAGAAGTCCATATTATAATCCTCAATAACTTCAAATCTTGCTTTCTGAGCAGTTTTTCTAGCAACCTCATCAGGATCAGCCTTAAATATATAACAACAATCCAAAGTAAATATCATGACACATACATCATAGTCTTTCCCTATGTCAAACAATGTCTTCGTATCTTCAAAAGTCAAACCATTAAAATAAAGAATGTGATTGTCTTTATTTTCTACAATTAATCCACCATTAAAACATATAGAATACTCTCCTGCCTTTTGATATGTACCTAATTCCTGAAGAATTTCTCCAATCATATTAAAAGCCCTACCTGTTGCTGGAACAAACTTAACACCTTTAGATTCCAATTTCCCAACAGCAGCACGATTCACTTCTGGGACATGATGATCGACTAATAAAGTTTCATCCAAATCCGATAAAATCATTTTATACATTTTCATTACCTCCATAAAAGAAATCCATAAACAAAGGAACACGTTGGCGCCATTGAGCCTCATTATGCTCAGCCCCCTCAAAATAACGATATTCTAAACTCTCAACTTTATCCTTTAACATGCTATAAATATCATTATTACTTTCAATATACCATTCATCAATACGGGCGTCCCCACACCCTTCAAACTCGCCTAAATCAAAATAGAATCTTTCTAATTCCTGATAATTATGTTTTTCAATAAGATCAGTAAATTCATCCATATAAAACCAAAAAGCAGTAGACAGTGCAGCACACTTATGAAAAACTTCTGGATATTCTAATGCAGCATATGCACTAATCACACCCCCCATAGAACTTCCAACAATTCCAGTGTCTTCACGGATTGTACGAAAACGTTGATCTATATATGTCTTTAAATCATCAATAAGCCATTTGACATATGCTATGCCTTCACCACCAATAATCTTATTCTTAATTCCTGTTTCCTGATAAGAAAATGCCTCATTAATTTTCCATGGTCCATATTCATCCATTCTCTTAAATCCAGCTTCATTACATGGAATAGCAACCATGATAATATCTAAATCCATGTTTTCTACATAATCTAAAAAACCCCAACTGATACCACAATATGATAGTTCGTCAAAAAATGCATTTTGACCATCTTGAATATATAAAACAGGATAATGTTTATCTTCTTGATAATAGCGTTTAGGAAGATAGACAGTTATTTTGCGATCTCTTTTTAACGCTTCCATCTGCATACGAAATGATACAATCATAATTTTCCTCCTGCAACACAAAAAAATAAGCACAAGCTTATTTCTTTGAATCTGGTAATTTTACCACTTCTTCTCCATCCTTAGAGAAGATATAATGATCTCTAGCATAACGTGCTACATAATCATCATCATTTAAAAGTTTAACCTGTTCAGATAAATCTTTTTTTTCTTTTAATAATTCAGCTTTTTTACTCTCTAAATGAGCCATTTCCTTTTTTTGCCCAAAGACACGATAAGCATTCATCCCTAAAGTATAAATTAAAATAGCAGAAATGCCTAAGTATATAAATCCTATGAATCTTCTGTATCCTGGTCCTTTTTTCTTTGCCATTTTAATTTCACCTTCTTCACTCTTTTTTGTATTATACCATTAATATAACGAAAAAAGAAGACAAAAGGTGCGATAATTCTTTTCAAAATACGAACAAAGATCTCTAAATGATACAAAATATAATAAGCATAATATCTTTGATAGAACAAATATCCAATAAAAATCATAACAAAGAAATAAAGTCTCAAAATACCATCATTTAAAATAACCAAACCATAAAAGTATAAAATACCAAACAATACACCAATTCCAACCTGTAAAATATATCGAAAAATATATGGAATCTTATACAAAAAACGATTAATGACATGATAAACACCACTCATTACAAAACCAAAAAGAAATGAATAAAACAGACATTGAAACTGTGTCAATAAATCCATTATTTCAACAGTTTACTAAAGCCTTTTTCCTTTTGATGAGATTTCTTCTTGTCTGAAACATAACTCATACTATCAATATTCCCTTTAATACTCACTTCGTTTTGATCCTGATCCAAGCGAACTAAAGTCAATTCACTTCCAGTAATATTTAAATACCCTAATGAAGTTTCAATTAAAAATTCATACGAATCAAAACTTTCTATTTTCTTCACACCAGTCAATTCTAAACTTTTACGATCTTTTAGACAAATATGATGATAAGGTGTTTGTTCAAAATGTAAACTATTATTATCCATAGATAGACCTCCTCACAACAACATATGCTCAACATAAAAAATTAGACCTTTATCTTCTTTTCATTTATGATAGTATTTATTTTTTGAAGTCTATCTTTTTATGAAGCAGAGAAATGATCCTACAACAAAAAAAGAAGAAGTTTAATCAATGAATACTTCTTCTTTTCTCTTTTCTTCTATAATTTCATATAACATTGTACTATCATCTTTAAGGACATGATCTTTTAAATCCTTCACTTGAACAACTAAAATACTGCGTCCAAATTCAATTTCAATGATATCACCAATCTTCAGTTTTGTAGAGGGTTTAGCCATTTTGCCATTAACCTTCACACGTGAAGATTCACTAATTTCTTTAGACACTGTCCTTCTTTTGATAATTCTTGATACTTTTAAAAACTTATCTAACCGCATGTCTCCATCTCCTGCTCAATAACCTCCTTCACAAATTGAAGAAGTGTTTCATCAATCATATAATATGGTGTTTCATCTGTCAACATTAATAATGCACCTAGATTTTCCTGTGTACCTTTTAATGGTAAAATTGTCACCTTTTCAACATCATCCACAAATTCCAACATTGTTTCAATAGTATCTTCTTCTTTTTCAATCATTAAAGCAAAATCTTTTGTAATTGGCTTTCTTTGATATTTTGCTAGCCCATTAGATGAACATGCAATAATATTCTTCTTATCACATAACAAAAAAGTGTTATGATACTTTTTGTATAATCTTTCTAATAAAAGTTCTACTGCTGAACCCATTTTATTTAACATTGAGAACTTTGTTAAAATAATCTTCTCATCTTCCAATGCAAATGAGATACTTTCTCCTTCTCGCATCATTAATTGCTTTCTAATTTCTTTTGGAATAACAATTCTTCCTAATTCATCAATTCTTCTTACCATACCAGTTGTTTTCATAATTTTACCTCACTTGAAATATTCGTTTGATATTATTATGTCCACTCCTAAGTCAATTAAACGTTGATATTCTTTAAAATTTGGAACTGTCCAAGTTGCAATAATCTTGTTATGTTGTTTTAACTCTTGAACTCTTTTTTCATTCAAGAATGTATATCTTGGATGGAATGCCAAAATATTGTTTTCTAGCAACTCTTGATATTTCTTTTTATATTTAAATTCCATTAAATATCCAACATAAGCATCTGGATTTAACTCTTTTATTTTTAATAGAGTAGGTAAATAAAATGATGAATAATAGACTTTGTCTTCAACACCTAATTCCTTGACAAGTTTTAAGACTTTTGCTTCAATACCATCATAATGAATAACATCTGTTTTTAACTCAATATTGACTACAAACTCTTTATCCTGTATAAATTCTAAGAGTTCTTTTAAAGTCGGTATAGGATATTCACCATAAGCTTTATAATTAAAATTATAATTTCTCAACTCTTTTAATGTATGGTCCTTAACATAACCTTTACCAGTACTTGTACGATTTATTTTTTCATCATGAATCAAAACAAGTTCATCATCTAAAGTTAAATGAACATCTGTTTCAACACCATCAAATCCTTGTTCATAAGCTTTGATAAAAGCTTCCATTGTATTTTCTGGATATTTAGCACTATATCCTCTATGGGCTAATTTTTTCATCGTATATCCCTTTCTTTATGCTATAATGATTATACTATAATTCGGAGGTAACGAAAATGATTAAAGCTATCTTTTTTGATATTGATGGAACATTATTATCTCACACAACACGTAGTGTTCCATATTCCACTCAAATTGCATTACAGCACCTAAAAGAAAAAGGAATTTATACTTTTATTGCAACTGGTCGTCATATATCTGAAATGGTTGATTTACCTATACATGACTTAGAATTTGAAGGATACATTACACTCAATGGACAATATTGCTATAATCGAGATGGTATCATTTATGATTTACCTATTCATTCTCATGATATTCACAATATTTTAAAACTCATTGATAAACATCCTTTCCCTTGCATATTTGTAGAAAAAGAACTTATGTATATTAATTATCATAATGATGCAGTTCAAATTGTTCAAGATGCCATTTCAACACCATTGCCTGATATTCAAGATATAAATCGCGCTTATTCACATCCTATCTATCAAGTTATTCCATATGATATAACATCTCAAAAAGAAAATATCATCCTAGATATTATGCCTCATTGTCAAAAAACACGTTGGCATGAATTGGCTATAGACATTATACCTAAAACAGGTGGAAAACAAAATGGCATTCGTGAAGTATTAAAACATTATGATATTCAACCTGAAGAAACGATGGCATTTGGAGATGGTCATAATGATATTGATATGTTTGAATTCGTTGGGCTTTCTATTGCTATGGGAAATGCAACTCAAGAATTAAAGGAAGTTGCCAGTGATGTAACAGATGATATTGATCACGATGGTATATATAATGCATTGGTTAAATACAATATACTTCAAAAGGACTAAACATGCTAATGCCAAATAAAAAGAGAACGAATTAAAAATTCGTCCTCTTTTTATTTGGCATTAGCATTAATTTAAAAACACCCAATTTATAGTCATCAGCACTGTTAACCAACTTTTTTACTAGGAATATCTTTTTGTATAAATTTTCACGGAAAGTATATAACTTCCTATGAGAGTCATAACAGCAAGAATTATTCCTATCATTAATAATATATTATGATTTACGTTCACAATACTCATAACATCAAAATTAAAGAAACTGAGAATATAAATAATAGCAGCAGCAACCATAAATATCATATACATAATAGAACCTTTTTTATTTCCCAATAAATAAAATCCAGTATAACAAATACCAAAGAAAATCAATCCTACTATAATACCTAAAATCCATAATTGTAGAGCTGGTATGAACTCTGCAACACCAGTGAAATAATAATATAAGGTTACTACTAACGAAAACAAATAGAATACACTTTGAGTCATTAACCCACCAATATACTTAGATAGGACAATTTGTTTTTTTGTCATTGGGAATGTGAGTTGCATTTTATCAAAGTTAGATTGTTCATCCTGCTCCATTGTCATTTGTAATAAAGCTGATCCAGAAACAGGAATTGCTAAAGCAACAGTTAGAGCAAGTCCATAATAATTAGGAAAAAAGATAACAATTCCAATTGAAACAATAATATTTGCTAACATTGAAATAATATTCTTTGGTAAAAAAGCAATCAAGTAATCTTTATAAATAATTCCTCTCATAAAACACGTTCCCCCCTTATATAAAATAGCATCAAGTCTTCAACATCAGCTTTCTCAACAATGGCATCTGTATGAACTTTCATAAAATCCTGTCTATTGTGAATTAATACACGATATTCAAATTCCTCTTTTTTGTATGCTATAACATCTTCTTTATTTAAAATCTCAAACATCTGTTTGCCACATCTTAATATTCCATAGTTATCCTGAATATCTTCATACGTCTTAGTAAACAACAGTTCACCTTCATGTACAAATGAAATATAATCCGCAACTTTATCCAAATCACTTGTAATATGTGAAGATATTAAAACAGCATTTTCATCATTAACTATATAATCTTTTAAAATATCTAATATTTCTTCTCTGACAACTGGATCCAATCCACTTGTTGCTTCATCTAAAATTAAAAGTTTTGGATTATGTGAAAAAGCAACTGCAAAACTCAACTTCATTTTCATTCCTTTAGAGAACTCTTTAATTTTTTTATCTTTAGATAAATGAAATTGATTTAAATACTTTAAATATGTTTCTTGATTCCAATTCTTATAAATCTTTGACATCATTATTCCAATCTTATCTGGTTTCATATTAGGATTAAAATGACATTCATCAAAAATCACTGCTATATCTTCTTTAACAACACTTTCATATTGATAAACATCCTTATTAAATATCTTAATATCACCTTCATCTTTTTTAGCAATATTCAAAATAGTATTAATAATTGTAGATTTCCCAGCTCCATTTTCACCAATTAATCCCATAATTGTTCCTTTTGGAATCTTTAACGAAATATCTTTTACACAAAAATCTTTATATCTTTTTGTTAAATGATTAATTTCTAATGCATAATCCATACTTATTCCTCCTCATAAATCACTGTTAATGTTTTTATCATATTCTCTAAAGAAACATCATAAATCTTAGCGATTTTCACAATATCTTCAATTTTTTCTTCAATGATCCGTAACTGCTCTTCCTTAATAAAATCCTTATTTTGAGCAGATACAAATGTCCCTTTTCCTGCGACTGTTTCAATAAAACCATCTTTCTGCAAATCTTCATAAGCATGTTGTGCTGTAATTACACTGACATGCAATGATTTGGCCAAATTTCGCATTGATGGCATTGAATCACCTGTTTTGAGTGTTCCATCTATAATCATTGTTTTAATTTGTGAAGTAATTTGTTGATATATAGGCTCGTTCGAACTATTGCTTAATATAATTTCCATACTTTCACCACCATACTGTACTTATCATACAAGTACAGTATATACACTTGTATGCAATTTGTCAAGACGCAAACGTAAAAAGCAGTCTCTTGTATAAGAAACTGCCAAACTATATATATTATACTTTTTAGAGCGGTACGAACTCTTTCTAAATTTCAGTTACACAACAATATTAAAGCTTCTATCATTTTCATTGTTATTATAGAAATGTTCGCTGCCTTCATCATATTTTTGATCTTCACATATTCATCATCTACTTCTTCGCTTTCACCAATAACATCATTGGTCTTCGTAGTTCATCTTTCATCCCAGGAATATCTAACATATCTGACGATGGCTTAGCTTCTTCAATAACTTCAATTTGAAAACCTGCTTTAAGGAGTTCCATGAGAATTTGTGTCAATGTATGATGTTGCTTTGTAACCGTTTTTCCTAAAAAGTGTGTGACGCGTTCACCTGTCATGAAATATTGATCAATTGGCCAATATAATGGTTTTCCTTGTTCATCATAAATCCATTCCTGATTGACACTCCCTGTAAATATAGGATGTTCAATATTGAAAATAAAGACACCATCTTTTTTTAATGTCTTATATACATTCTTATAAACCTGACTTAAATCTTTAACATAATGTAAGACCAGATTTGAAACTACACAATCATATGTATTCGCTGGATATTCATATGTATCCAATCCACAAACCCTATATGTAATACGTGTATCTCTATTTCTCGTTTGTGCCTCTTGAATCATTTTCTCACTTAAATCAATCCCTAAAACTTGCTTAGCTCCACATTCAACAGCATATTGACAATGCCATCCATATCCACAACCTAAATCTAATACTGTTTTTTCTTTTAAATCTGGAAACATAACTTTTAACTGGTGCCATTCACCAGCCCCATCTAATCCTTTTTGACTACGCGCCATTTTCGCATATTCTTCAAAAAACTCTTCATTATCATATATATTACTCATGACAATCTCCTCCTATATTCATTAATATTTCTTGATAACGCTGTGTTGCTAAGGCACTTGGCTTTCCTTTTTCACAAAAAGATAATTTAGCTAATTTTGGAACCACACGTTCTACTACAATTTGTCCATCTAATAATTTGGATTGTAATACTTGGAAAGCCTCTAAAAACCTTGGATCATGTCTGGCTGACTTATAGAACGATAACACATAAACATAATGGAAAAGGTTATATCCTCTAAACGGATACTCAACTTGCATAAAAAGTTTGCCAATCCCATAGTGACAGGGGCTAATTGGTTTTCTTATTACCCAATGTTCTAACAAAAAATGAACAGCTTTATCTAGTGCTTTATTTTCATTAAAATGCTTTGTAAAACGGAATGCATCTAAAACAATAAGTGTTGTATTAGGTGTAGAATAATTTGTTTCTTCCCCTCTTCCAAAACTATATTTATAACATTTCCATCCCCCATCATCCTCTTGGGTATTCAAAAAGTATTGAAATGAGTTCTGAACTCTTTGGTCTTGAGAATATCCCATATGACAAAGTGTTTGTAAAGCAAGTGCAGTATGACAAGGATAGATTCCTCCTGAAGGTGATATTTTAAACCGACCATCTTCTTTATATACACTCAAAATAAGAGTAGCCACTCTCTTCATAATCTCATCCTCAGGTGATACTCCTAATTCCAACAAAAAGTTCACACTCTCCAAGGTAGTAAATGGGGCACCTTTTAATAATTTCTTATCTTCAGTTGTCCATAAATCATCACCATTATCATATCTGTGCGATAAAATGATTTCTATATCTTTTTGATAACTTTTTTTATTCATAGTCTTATTCCTCATTATTGTCTATAATATAAACATGCGATTTTAGCAATCTTTGCTTTGTTATTTCAAACTGATTTATAGATTTAAAACCTATATAATAAGTTAGAAAGTCTATAGAGAAGTCTAGTCGAATACCCTCAATTGCTAAGATGTCAACACATTGATTTCCATCAATAGCAACAAGTTGAATATGGAGTATATTGTTTTCTTTTAATAAATTTACAATTTTTGATTATGAAACAAGCTTGCTTTCTCTTTCTCAAAAATATAATCAGAAACAACCAATAGTCCTTCTACAAATCCAGATGCATTGTTTCTTTCGCCTTCCTTTATTTTTAATATAGATAACCACTTCTTATCTCTATACACTTTCTTGAATCTTTCAATTCATTTTATCTATAAGTTTTGGGTGATAACTATATTGATTCTTTTTACATATCAATAACAATGAGTGCAGTTTTTTCTATTATATAAATCCTCATTGACTGTAAATTTATTTTCTCTTCTTATATTTTTCTTTTGCATACTCATATGATTCTTGTATCAATGGTTTCAATTTTCCAAATGTCTCTGGAGTTGGATTAAGAACACAGATCCAACTCATCCATGCATATACAGGATGAGGCATGATTTGATTCAACGAAGTGAAATCACAATTCATATCAACCATCTCTCCAGCCGCTGGTCTTTTAGGCGTTGCTCCAAACAAATCAATAAATGTTTTCTTGCGAATCCCTAAATTAACGCGAAACACACCTTCTCTATTTATTTGTGAACCCTTATCATTTTGACCATCTTTATCCTTAATCGTTAAAATATACACCCCTCTTTGAAGAAGCCCTTCAGGATTATAATAAATTCCTCTTTCTCCCCAGCTTTCTACCATGACAACTCCTTTAAGATTGTCCAAGCAATATTGTAATATCTCTTCTGCATTCATAGAATAATCCTCCTTATTTTACAAATATTTCTCAATACGACTTTGTTCTATAACTGTTTTCCCAAGTACTGTCAATGCCATTGTAGGACAATTATTAACGCAGCGATAACACATTGTACATTGATGATGAGAAGTCGCAACACCAGCCTTTAAATCAATATTTTTCATTGGGCATAATTCAACACATTTTCCACATCCTATACACTTTGATATGTCTATTTTTAATTTATCATTATATTTTTTAGTTTTATTATAGAAGTATAATCTTTGTCCAAACAAGCCTGCCAAATGATAGAAAAAACCTAACCCAACCTGTGAAGGTTGGCCCATCTTCAAATTCATAACAGCCTCTTCAATCCTATGAGTTGCCGAAATAACAAGTTCTTTATTCACATCCAACGGACGTTTTAATGCCTTTTCATCACCAATCGAATCAGGCATTTTTAAATGTAATCCCCCAACAATAGTAGCTCCATATTGTTTTAACTGGCGTGCCAATAGCCCAGCGCCATCACCACTAAAAAGCCCCATTGTTGCTATTACAAAAATATGTTTGCCTTTCCATAAATCAGCATGATTATCAATAAAATCTTTAACATACTTTGGTATTTGACTATATTGTACAGGATAGCCAAAAACAATCTCGTGACTCTTTAAAATATAGCTCTCAATATTGTCATCCTCTATTGAATATGTTTCAGAATTATCCTTATATTTCCTCATAAATGTTTCTACACAGTATCTTGTATTTCCTGTTCCACTAAAATAAATACCTATCATCTTTAGCAACCTCCTTATGACGTCTATTCTATCACGTCTCTATTCTAATGTCATTTTAAAATAAAAAGATGAAACAAATGAAATGTTTCATCTTCACATACTATTGTGTTAACACATCAGTGATTACAGGAACAACTTGTTTCTTTCTAGAAATAACACCTGGAAGACTTGCCTGTTGTTCAACCAAATCAATCTTGAATGCTGTTTCGACATAATCAGGACGTGGACCAGCAACAAACACTTCACTTGTAGCATTAATAACATCAGTTAATAACAACATAGCAAATTGCATATGATTATCCACTGCAACCTTTTCCATATATGCCAACATTTCAGCCTTATATGGCGCAAATCCTTCAATATCCATTGTGTTGACTTGAGCCACTCCAACAGAAACATCTCCAAAACTAAACTTCTTATAATCTTGATTAAAAATCTCTTCAACAGTTTTTCCAACCAACGAAGTTCCAGCTTTAAACATGTCCATTCCAAAGTCTTTAATATCCACATTAGCAATAGCTGCTAATTCTTTAGCCATCTTTGTATCAGTTGGTGTACATGTAGGAGATTTGAATAAAAGCGTATCACTTATAATAGCCCCTAGCATAAGTCCAGCCATATCAGCAGGTATTTCAATACCTTGCTCCTTATAACATTTAGCAACAATCGTTGCTGTACATCCAACTGGTTCTGCTCTAAACATGACAGGTCCAATTGTTTGAATATCTGCAACTCTATGGTGATCAATAATTTCTAAGATCTCTGCATCCTCAATTCCATCAATAGATTGTCCTCTTTCATTATGATCAACTTGAATCACTTTTTTTCTCATTCCATTTAAGACTTGGAAACGGGAAACTGACCCTACAACTCTTCCCATAAAATCTAAAACAGGATAACTTCTATAACGTGTTTCACTCATCACTTCTTTCACATAATCTAAAGTATCATCTGTTGAAAATGTTGTTAACCCACCTTTTTGCATAACATATTCAACAGGAATAGATTGAATAATTTGTTGTGATGACATAAATGTATTAAATGGCGTTGAAATAACACTAATATGAGCTTCCATACATTTATTTAATAAAGCATCATCAATTGATAATAATCCTGTTAGAATAATTAAAGAAACTTTCCCTTCAATCAAATGTTCAACAGCTTCATCTCTATCTCCACCAACAATAACAACATCATTTTCATGAATGCGTTTCATGGCTTCTTCTCCAGTCATGGCAGCAATATGTACTTCACCTTTAATTGTTTTTAAGGATTTATCTAAATATAAAATACTTGCATCTAATGTATCAATAACATTTTCAATTGGTGTATTGGCTTCTTTAAGAATTTCACTATTCCAATCATCCATATATCCTTCAATAATATTAGATGTAGACAATAACCCTAACAATTGACTATGGTCATCTAAAACAGGTGCACTTTTTAAATTTTGTTGTTTCATTAAGGCCCAAGCAGTTTTTAAAGTCAATTCCTTTGAAAAAACAGTTACTTTATCATAATCCAAGTCTTCAACTTTTTGTTTAACAGTCTTTAACAAAACAGGTATCTCTACACCAAATCTCTTCAAAATAAACTCAGTTTCCTTATTAACATCACCAAGTCTAACCGGCACAGCATTATAGCGTCCAGTTACAAATAATAAATGTGCATAAGCAATAGCACTGCAGATAGAATCACTATCTGGATTCTTGTGCCCACTTACAAAAACAATGTCTTTCATAAAATCCCCCTTACATTTTCTTTAAATAACGATAAATTGTTGGCTCACTAACAGCCAATTTTTCAGCAACAAGAACAATAGCTCCCTTTACCTTAAATGTACCCTTATCTTGTAAATATTTAACAACTTTAATCTTTTCTTCTACATTCAATCTTTCAACTAAGAAATAACTTGGAAATCCCATTTGTTCTAAGCATTCCTTTATGTATAAATCAATCATTTCATCTAATGGTGATGATAGAATCTCAATTGGATTATCTAATTTAAATTCAACATCCTTAGATTCCTTAATTCCTAAAATTCTCTTTAATGTAGACTCTAAATATTCATAGTCAGAAATATTCACATTAATACACAACATTCCTACTGGAACCTCATGCCCTTCTTCTTTTATAAAATAAGTTGCTGATCGTAACAGTTTTCCATCTGGACCAGTTGTTTTATAGTTCATTACGAAATCATGATCTTTATATTGTTTTGTCTCCAAATAGTGAATTGATAGATTAGAAAGTTTAGCACCAACCTCTCTGCCAGAAATATGACTGTTTGATATTGCTACTATTTCCTGTTCTTGAGAAGTCAAATCATGTAATGCAATTTCTACATTTTCACCTAAAGCTTCTCCCAAAAATTCTACTAATTTTCCATATGGTTCTAACAATTTATACATTATACCGCCTCCGATTGTCATTATACACTATTTTATTATAGACGACTAGTCTTTTTTATCATGATAAGAAATGATAATTTTTTGTAAAAGAAAACAACTTTTTTACATTCAAAAGTTGTTTCAAGTTATTTTTTATCAATATAAATATATGCTTTTGTGACAAGCATTCCCAGGGCATACCCGAAAACAGCTCCTGTTAATGCTCTTCTCAAATTGTTACTCATCATTCCCCAAAATGTTTGTAGACTTCCATCAATAATCATTGGTAACATGCAAAGGAAAATAACATACAAAGGAATTGTTTTTTTGTGTTTATAAGCAATATACAAAGTCATTATAAATAAAATAACAATAAATGTGCATCTATAACACAAAGGAAAACAAAAGCCTAAAATATGAGGAGCACGTTCAGCTATACCATTACACATAGGTATACTTCCAAACTGTGATAACCTCTGATATATAAAATCAATAAGACTACTCATAAGAAACTGTTTCTACAACAGCGTTAAAATCATTATGATTCCAATGAACTTCATCATCATATTGAGAAGCAATACCAACAATTCCACTCATGATACAACGAAACATCAAAACATAAAAAACAATATTAGCAATAAAGCCTTTGATACAAGATTTAGCACGCAATGGATATTCTTTGCTCCATACCAGATATAAGACAAGCCCAACAACTGGAATAAAAAAAGAAAGCAGTGCATAACCAAAACTTGATTCATCATCTGGTTTTTGATATGAACCTTGATAATTCTGATTAATAGGGTTATATCCATTTCCATTATTTTGGTCATGCGAATTGAGCTGTGCACCACAATAAGGGCAGAATTTCACATCTTCTTCAACCTGTTTTCCACATTGATAACAATACATATTGATTCCTCCTTTATATTTTTATTGTACTAAAATCTTATGAAAATGTAAAAGAAAAAAGTGCATATCATAGCGTCTACTATGAAGTTACACTTCTTTAACTATAAAACTTTCATTCCACCATACTTTCTGACTTTCAAAACGTGGCATGATCCTTCACCAAAATATTTCTCAATTTCTCTTTGATATGTGTCTACAAATTCATCTTCAACAAAAACTTGAATTGTTCCTGCAAATCCACCACCATGAATACGGCATACACCATTTGCTCCTAAAATATCTTCTGACAGTGCCAATGCGATGGAAACAGCTTGTTGATCAGTATTATGATTTGAATAAATATTTTGCAGATACTTAAAAGAACTTTCGCCAGAAGCTTTGATTGTCTTTTTAAAAGTATCAAAATCTCTATCATTTAAAGCTGATACAGCTTTCTCTACACGTTTATTCTCTTCAAAAAGATGAATCGTTCTTAAAACAGCTCTATCATTGATTGCGGTTCTTACTTCAGGTAATTTTTTATAGAACTCTGCTTCTTCAACATCTCTCAAGACCTCTTTCCCAAAATATTGAGCCACCTTTTTCATTTCATAAGGAATAGAAGCATAGTCATTTGTCAGATCTGCATGTGATGCATGAACATCAACAATACATAAACTGTGTTTAAATTCCGAAAAATCAACTTCTATCTTATTCACAATTGGATGTTCATTATCCTGAAAGTCAATATGAATAAGACTTCCCACTGAACAGGCACACTGGTCCATAAGACCGCATGGCTTTCCAAAATAAACATTCTCACTATATTGACCAACTTGTGCAATTGTCACTGGATTAATAGACATATTATTATACAGTCCAGAAAGTATTGTCCCAACAACAACTTCAAAAGCAGCTGAAGATGACAAACCAGACCCCTGTAAAACATCACTTGTCATATAAGCATTAAATCCACCAATCTTATATCCTAATTGCTGATATCTCGCACATACACCTCGAATAAGACCTTCTGAACTTTCAACTTCCTGATCTCTTTTTTCTAAATCCTTGATATTTACACCTTGAATATCATAGTCATCAGACAACACCTTAATTGTCTCTTTAGTTGGAGCAACCACAGCAATAATATCTAAATTAATTGCAGCAGCCAAAACTTCACCATGCTGATGATCTGTATGATTTCCACAAACTTCACTACGCCCTGGTGTACTATAAATTTCAACTTCCTGATCACCATACAATGAAATAAATTTTTCAATTGCTTGAACATATCTTTCTTTTTGATAACTTAATAAATGCTCATCAACATAAACATCTTTAAAAATAGAATTATATTTATGAGTCTGTATCTCCTGTATTAATAAACTTGCCTTTTTCATGATTTTATAACCTCAAACTTATATGATGTCATTTCATCATAAGTTTCACCTTTCTTTAATAATGTTGTCGGATTTTCTTCAATATGAATAGCATCTGGTAAATTTTGCGTTTCAATACAAACTGCATCTCTTTCATAATAATGTTGACCATATTTTCCTAAACGTCCATCTAAATAATTAGCTGTATAAATCTGCGCTCCAGGTAATGTTGTAGAAACAGTTAAACGTCTTCCAGTTGCTGGATGTTCTAATATGACTTGATTTTGTTGGGTATTGAAAATAAATGGATGATCAAATCCTTTTCCTAATTGAAGCTGCTTATCATCTTTGATAATCTGCTCTCCTATTGTCGTTGGCTGTAAAAAATCAAAAGCAGTATCTTTTGTTTGTTGGAATTTTCCAGTTGGTAAACCATCTGAATCAATGCATGCATATTGATCTGCTTTCACTTGTAATAAATGATTATAAACATTTTCTTGCTTAGCAGACAAGTTAAAATAAGAATGATTAGTGATATTAATCAGTGTATCCTTATTTGTTGTTGCTAGATAGCGAATATGAAGTGTATCATCTTTTAATTCGTAAATAACTTTCAACTCTAAATCGCCAGGATAACCTTCTTCACCATCAGGTGAAGAATAATGAAATATAATTGTATATCCATCTCTTATTTCATAATCAAAAGTTTGATAACTAAATCCTTTTATACCGCCATGTAAATGATTAGGACCATTGTTAATAGCTAATGTATACTCTTCATTATTTAAAGAAAAATGCCCTTTTCCAATTCTATTTGCAACTCTCCCTACCAACGCTCCCAAATAAGCATCAAGTGTCTGATAACTTTTAAAATCATCATAACCTAAAACAACATCTCCAACATGACCATCTTTATCTTTCATTAAAATCTTTACAATTGTACAACCAAAATTAGAAACTACAATTTCCAATTCATCATTTTGCATAGAAATGAGATCAATACCATTATCTAAACTTTCTATGATTCTAATCATTTTTATTCCTCCTTCTTGTCAAATGATTTTACAAAACTTATAAACGCATCAATACCTTCTTCATTCATTTTAAAAACACCAGCATCTTCTAAAACATTAACAAACTTTCGTGTTAATGATTCAGCAATAATATTATCAACATTATCTTCATTGATTACATAACTTTCTTCAAGTTCCTGATACCATAATTGGTGTTTCTCTAAAACAGCATAATCTTCGATATGAGATTGATGCAAAAGACAGGCTCTTAATAATTCTAACTCATCTTTGAGGCGTGCCGGTAAGATTGCTAATCCCATAACTTCAATCAAACCTATATTTTCTTTTTTTATATGATGCAAATTCTGATGTGGATGGAATATACCATCTGGATACTTTTCGCTTGTACGATTGTTACGTAATACCAAATCCATTTGATATTCAGAATTCTTTCGACGAGCAATCGGTGTGACTGTATTATGTGGAATATCTCCAGTATGAGAAATGATATCTAAAGAAGGAAGTGAGTACATTTTCCATTGTTTCAAAACAGTCTCTGAAAAATCAACAATAGCAGCTTTATCTGATGAAGTTACTCTGATTGTGGATAATGGCCATTTCATGACTTCAATTGTCAATGTTGGGTAATTTTGAAGTTTGATTGTTTGAATAACCTCAGCACCTTCAATTGGAAAAGTGTATCTCCCTCCCTGAAAATGATCATGAGTCAAAATTGAACCACCAACAATTGGCAAATCAGCATTTGAACCTAGCATATAATGTGGAAATATTTCTATAAAAGATAACAAATGTGTAAATGTTTCTTTATTAATAACCATAGGTTTATGTTCTTGGTTAAAAACAATACAATGTTCATTGTAATAAACATATGGTGAATATTGTAAATAATAATGTGAATGATCTAATTCAACAGGAATAATTCTATGAGTTTGTCTAGCTGCTCGATTTAAATCACCTTTGAAGCCAACATTTTCTTTACATAACAAGCATCTTGGATACCCACTTGATTTGATAAGTTTTGCTTTTGCAATCTCTTGAGGGTCTTTTTCTGGCTTTGAAAGATTGATTGTGATTTCAATATTGCCATATTTATAATATCTTTTAAAACGAATATTCTTATCAGTTCGACTTTTTCTAATATAGTTAGATGCAATGGATAAACCATAATAATAATCTGTCGCAGCCTGTGGTTGAAATTGATATCGTTCATAAAATGTTTTCACAACTTCACTTGGTCGAGGCATTAAACAATTCATAATACGTGTATCAAATAAATCCCTTGATGTTATATTATTTTCAATAAATTTTTTTGCAACAGCATAATCAAGCATATTCTCTAAAATAGGTGTACATTCAGATAAAGTTTCATAAATATCTTCCCATTCAAAATCTTCCAATTGAAAAAGATCCAATAACAAATTAACAGTATAATCCTTATCTTCTTCTTGAATCATTCCATGCTCTAACCCAAAATGAATCAATCTATTGATTTCATGATTCATATAAACCCTCCTTCATTATTCTTATATTCTTATTTTAACATATTAGTAAACAAAGTCAATTCTTTTTACTAAATCATTAAATACATTTACTAAATATACAAAGACCTAATATTTATTCAATGAATGATTGCAAAAATAATGATGATACCAAACATGTTGTTTTATTGTATATCAATGAGAGAATATGTTCTTTATAAACAAGGATATAAAATAATAAAATCCTTTATATCTTAATTTGAAATATCATTCAATAAATCACTGTTCTGATTATAAAAAAACAGCATAAAAAATTGACAATATATACTTATTTAATAAAAAATATAATAATCTACATAAGTAAATGACTATATCAAAAAAAAGAAATAACTTTATATTGTTACTTCTTTGCATCAATACATTTTATAACTGACATTTCCCATTTCATTCAACTCAATTATTTTCTTTCTAGAACAGTATCATCCTTATAATATAACTTCATCATATTTTTAAGTTGAAAGAGTGCGCCTATAAGATTGGCATCATTACCATGTTGACATATCACAACTTTTGGTCTATTCAATGGGTAGTCATGATTTTGATAATAACTATTCATTTTCTCAATATATTTATTTATATATTTTCGTAATATTGGTTGTTTAGATATACCTCCACCAATAGCTATCATTTCCGGATCAAATATTGCTTGAAGATTAAATATTTGACGAACAAGCTTATTACAAAAATCATCAATCCCTTTTAAGACTTGTGGATTGTTTCTATTAGCCATTTCAAATATCTCCTTGCCAGTATATTGCTGTGTTGTATTCAGTGACTTTTGTACGGATTTAAGCAATCCAGAACTCCCATTTTCATGACACCATTCATCTTCTTCCGATTGAGTGCAGTATTTTGCAGTGCTTACACATGAAAACTCACCAGAAGCATATGATTTGCCAATATGAACCTTTCCATCAATGATTAAACATCCACCTATCCCTGTTCCAAGAACAATCATTACTGCATCACTTATCCCCTTTAAACATCCAAAACCAAGTTCTGCATACGCTGCACATTTGGCATCATTTCCGATTGTTATTGGCAAAGGGATTCTTTCTTGCAATATCTCAACAAGATTCATATCTTTAATAAAAGAAAAGGCTCCTCCTGTTTTCGCAAAACCAATCTCTGGATTAATGACTCCTGGCATTGAGATACCTATACCACTTATACTCCCTTTATACTTTTCATAAAATGAGTATATAGAATCTAAAAATTGTTCCTTATTTTCTGTAGGCGCAGGTATACTTCCTTTTTCCAAAAATGTCATAGAATCATCAATCAATCCATATTTTATGGCACTCCCACCAATATCTAATGTCAAATAAATCATTTTCCTCTCCTATCCCACTTCAAAACGATCTGTCAAATCTCGGCCATGTGTTGCTATGACTTTCTTATACCAATAAAAAGAATCCTTTCGATAACGCTTTAATTGTTTTAAATCAAATTCTTCTCTATCAACATAGATAAATCCATAACGTTTCACCATACCCTCATGTGTTGAAATCAGATCAATCGCTGACCAAGGACAATATCCCATCATTTCACAACCATCACTGATCGCTAATTGAATCTGTTCAATATGTTCTCTCAGATATTGAATACGATAAGAATCATGAACTCTCCCGTCAACCAATTGATCATAGGCTCCTATTCCATTCTCACAGACAATCATAGGTAATCTATATCGAGAATAAATTTCACGAATTGTTCCTCTAAAACCTACAGGATCTATTTCCCAGCCAAATTCTGTCATTTCTAAATATTCATTTCTGTATGCACGATATAATCCCGCTGCCCCTCCTGTTGTTTGTTGATCAGCAACTGGATTGTCAGTTTCTGTTCCATCACTTTCTTGGCATGTTGCCGTGTTATAGTAATTAAATCCAATAAAGTCTGGATGTCCATTTTTGAGAGCTTCCGCATCTCCATCGGCAAATTCTGGACACGCATCATTCTCTTGAAGATAAGCCCACACAAGGTTGTTATAGACACCATAGACTGATGCATCTAAATATAACCAGTTTCTTATTGCATTAAAATTTTGGGCTGCTATAACATCTTCTGGCCTGCAACTTGCAGCGTACACTAACGAGATATTTAGTGCTGGACCAATTTTTGCATCTGGATTCATGTCATGACATAAAGACATAACTTTTGCTTGGGCTACCAACATATAATGATTTTGTTGGTAAATCTCCTTCATTTCATTTGTACATCCTTTTGGTAAATGAAGTGCTCCAATAACCTGACCCGCTAAAGTCAACATATTTTGTTCATTGATTGTTAACCAATATTTAACTCTATCACCAAAGTTTTTGAATAAGACCCTAGCATATTCAAGAAACCATTCTACTGATTCAGGGCAACTCCAACCACCTTTTTCATCAAGAGCTGCTGGCATATCAAAATGAAACATTGTCACAAATGGAATAATATTGTATTTTAAACATTCATCTATTAATTGATTATAGAATTCTATTCCTTTAGGATTTATTTTTCCAGTTCCTTGAGGTAAAACTCTAGACCAAGAGATTGAAAAACGATATGTTTTAAATCCCATTTCTGCCATTAAAGCAATATCTTCTTTAAAATGATGATAATGATCAGCACAAACAGTCAAATCAGAAGTCCCTTCTGGCACTTCCTTCACATCTTGGCACGATGGTCCTTTCCCATCAACAAGGTTCGCACCTTCTACTTGATATGCTGAAGTACTCGCACCCCAAAGAAAATCATTATCAAACTTTACTAATTTTTTGTGTAACATAGTTCCTCCTTTATATACTTACCTCTTTCACCAGCATCCTTTTGAACAACTTCATGAACATCCCTAAACTTGGTCCAAATATAACCATTCCTATCACTGTTCCTATACCTATAGACCAAGGAATATCAGTAAAAAGAGTCATTACAATAATAATTGCAAACGAAAGAATATCAGCACATTGTCTTATCACATGAAACTTTAATGGAATCATTTTTGTAAGAGCATCACAAAATCCCTCTAAAGCAAAAGTCACTTCATCTAATACCATAATGAAAGCAACACCAACAACACAAACTTCAGTAGATATAATATACATGATGATTCGTCCTATAAAAGATTCAAATGGAAATATAAGAATATCATATAATACATAATTGATAACAATTCCAAGTAAGACACTTAATGGTATTTGTAAGAATTGAATCATTTTAAAATCTTTTCTTAAGATAATGATTTGTCCTAATACACAAACAATATTTAAAATCATCCCTAAAGTTCCAACCTCAATCCCAGTCAAAGAGTTAAGGGATGCGCTTAACGCATCCCATGCACCAACTCCTACATTCGCCTTCAGTGTAAAAGCAAAACCAATGCCGACAATCATAAAACTAAAAATAATCATGAAGTATTTTTTTATTTGAAGACTCATCTTATTACTGTCTGACATACGCTTTCACAAAACGAATTGTTTCTTCACTATCATATGGTCTAATTGTATATTCTTTTGCTTCACTTGGTAGAATGAATGTTTCTGCATAATGGACAATGAATGGTTCAAACGCATCAGTTGGACTTTCAACAACTGCCTGTGTCCCTTCAACTAAGTTCAACATGTGAACACCATCTTCACAATGATGATATGTTTTCTTTGAAGAAGTGAAGCGTCTTGTTTCAATAAATTCTAACTCATGCAAACCAGTTCTTTCTTCCAAATAATCATCTTCTTCATGAATAATCTGAATATTATTCACAAGATTATCCTTAACCCATTGTGTTGTACGATCCCATTGAATATTCTTTGCACCATCCTCAATATGAATTGGACGAGGGAGGCCGTCTAATCCTAATCGATCCCAATCCCACAACTTAAATGTGAAGATATATGGTGTTGCACTAATTTCTAAAACCATACAGTTAGAAGATGAACAGTGAACTGTCCCAGCTGGAATTAAATAATGATCATGTTTTTTCGCTTCAAAGAAATTCACATATCGATCTGCATCAAAAGACCCTTCACCCTTTTGTGCTTTATTTAAATCATCAATCATTTCATGAGGTTGAATATTATCCTTTAATCCTAAATAAACACCACCACCATCTTGACAATCCAATATATAATAACTTTCATCTTGAGTATAAGTCATCCCAAAATGTGATTTTATATATTCAGTCAGCGGATGCACCTGAAGACTCAAATTCTGTCCACCAATTGTATCAAGAAAATCAAAACGTATAGGAAACTCTGCTCCAAAACGACAATATGTTTTCATACCTAATAACTCACGTGGCTGGTACAATACCAAATCCATTGCAGGAATCTCAATACGTGTCTGATTATATTTTAAATAAAGACTGTTCTCTTCTGGAACACCATCAAAACTCCACGCAAAGTTATCTTGTTTTGAATCTAAACCACAGACTTCCTTCATCCATTGACCACCCCAGACACCAGGATCAAAATAAGGCACTAATCGAAATGGACGCTTTACAATTTGCCTTAATCCTGATCTCAACGCTTCACCTGTCAACATTTTTGGATTCCTTTTGATATTGCTGTCAATGAGATAATCTATATGATCAAACATCTTCATTTTTTGCTTATCAGCAATACGCCATTCAATGAAGAACCCTCTTTTGATTTTTCTCAAAGTATCTTCATCTTGATTATCTTGTTTAAAGTTTGGCATTCCTTCTCGATAACGGCATTGGATTTCCCATCTTGCCATATCACAATATATATAGAGATCACCCTGAGATATTAAACTTGCTCCAACCCCATAAATTAAAATTCTTTGCTTTGAAGACAGGACTTTTTTCATTTCAATACACTTTTGCTGATCTACAAAATCTTCCATCTTTCCATAATACATAACACCACGGACACGATCTTCAGTCAAATGCGATGCCATCATCTGACTCAACTTTTCTTGATTATAGAAAATATCTTCACTTCTTATCACAATTTCTGGATCATAAATATCTTGAATCATTTCCAAGATTTCATCATCAACTCCTGGATAACACTCTACAGTCATACAAAACTGAGATTCTTGACTATATTTTTCTAATTCATTTTTAATACCTTGAACATCAGCAAAGACTTGATCATCAAAACCATTTATTTTTATTTCAGGATATTTATCATAATTCATTTCACATCATTCCTATCTTTTTTCAAATTCAATTTGACCATTTCTTTTATATACACGATATCCAAATTCTCTTTTTTCAATAGCGTGATAATCATGTCCAGCTGATGTTGGCCAACATGCACCAACTTTTAAATCTTCATCACCTGTATTGACCAGTCGATGAGCAATTCTCCCATCAATATGATGTAAAGACCCTTCATAAACTTTTTCAGCCCAAGTATGACCTTCTTCATCCATCAACAATAATAATCCTACACCTGCAATTCCAAAATAAATTTCTGCACAATCTTTATTTACATGGAAATGTCCTTTTGTCATATTACATTCATTATGTGAATAAACAGGTTTCAACACTGTTAAGCCCCAATTCAGATTTCCTAAAATATCTTTTCCTTTTGAATATGAATAAACTTCATAGACAATAGGATCATCCTCTCTTTGTTTTTCATAAAGATAATTCACTTCATGATATCTTTTTGTATAGCTCTCTATATCCTTACCTTCTAATACACCATTTTGAATATGATGTATCACTGATGGTTCAATGACTTTCATAAATACCTCCTAGGGAATAAAATTTTCCCACTTTTCCTTTGCCAGTTGTGGCTGTGATACAAATAAGAATAAATCAGGATTTTCAACAAATTGCTGATAAATCGGAATTCCTTTACGAATACCAAATTCTTCATATATTCTTGGTTCTTTCACAATTAGCTGACTTTTCTGATAAAATTGATTTGCTATAAAATCAATTCTGTTTTCATTCACAATCGGGAACCAGGCGACCCCCTTATGTGCTCTCACTTCATCATAATCAAATCCATAATCTCTTACACACCATGCTCCAAAAGTGAGATTTTGTGTTATATCAGCAACAATTGTGGCATGTGCCCATCCCGGTGGGACAATCACAATATCACCTGGTTTTGCATAAACCGCAAAGCATCTTCCAGGATGATCTTGAGCAGTTTCCTGCATGTAAATATAAGCAGCACCACTCCAAATTTCATAAACTTCACATGTCGACATTCCACAAGATGGTGATACAGCATGAATGTGCCCTTGTGAACGAATTGGCTCTTTTCCTAATGTTCCTTTCGCATATGTCACTGCTCCATACAATAGATTTCGTTCAATCATATTTTGCTTATCGTCATCATTTCCTACATCCATCGCAATAGAGTAAACAACTGCAGGACCATCACATGTTGGCTCCATAAGATTCTTTCTTATAGCATCTAAACTTCTATTTTCAACTTCTGGTCCAAAAACATTTTGACCATATTGAAAGCCCAATGGTTCATAAGTTGGTTGAATATCAAATCCAGGATTAAACTTCATATTTAAGCCTCAGTTTGTCCAACTTGTTCTTGTTTTACCAATTGTTTATCATACATTTTTACAAATGGTAAGTAGATAAATGTTCCAATAATAACATTGACAATTTGTACAACTGCTCCCATTGGTGAACCAGTAATCAACCAACCTGAAATCAATGGAGGTGTTGTCCAAGGAATATCTGCACCTAATGGATAAGGGCATAATCCTGACTGCATGAATCCCCAAGTCACAAGCACAAAGACAGCCATTGTCACAACCCATGGAATCAATAACATAAAATTCAATACAACTGGTGACCCAAACACAATAGGTTCAGAAATATTAAAGCATGCTGATCCAATTGATAATTTACCCACAGCTTTTAATTGTTCACTCTTGGCACTGATTAAACAAGCAACAATCAAAGATACAAATTGCATCCAAATGAAACCTGTAAAGAATTGACCAGTAAAAATGTATTGAGGTGATTGTCCACTCTGTACAGCAGTTAAGTTTGCAATCATGGCCGCATTCCAAATTGGCGTCATAACAGAACCAGCAATATTTTGTCCATGTAACCCCATAAACCATAAAACCTGAATAAAAACAACAATAATAATTGAAGCAGGCAAACTTGTTCCCAATGCCATCAATGGTGTTTGGAAAACATTGAAGAAGAATGTATGTACATCTCCAAAAGAAGTAAATGACATTCCATACCTTACTGCTGCAAACACTAAGAATGTTGCTAAAGCTGGAATCAGCATTTTAAATGGTTCAGCTACCATTGGTGGTACTGACTCTGGCAATTTAATCGTCATTTTAGAGTTCATTAATTTATTATAAATAACACCTCCACCAAAACCGACAATCATTGCAGTTAATAAACCTTGTCCTCCTAACCATGTCATGGGAATATATGCAAATGCACCTTCCTCATTCCAACCCATAGGAGTCACAATTAAGAAACAGCAAATCATAACAATAGCTCCAAAAATACCTTCATGTTCTTCTTGTCTTGTATAATAATAACCAATAACACCAGCCAAGAATAATGCAACGATGCTTAATGTTGCACTTGACATGGCATCCAAGAAAGTAATAATCTCATTCAAAACATCAGCAGGAACAACATAATCAATGAATGGGAAATACGAAATAATTAATGCAATTGACCCAGCAATAGTCAATGGCATAACAGCAATAAATGATTTTTGCAATACCTTTAAGTACTTATTATTTGCAATCTTAGAACCTATAGGCATTAAAATACCTTCTAACTTACTTTGGAATTTATCCATACCTTTCTCTCCTCCTCATTACTAAATGTTATAACATTACAATGTTATTATAGCACAACTTATCAAGAATGCAATACTTTTATGTTAGAATGTTATAACATTCTAACATAAAATAAAAAATAAGATACTCAGTACCTTATTTTATTTCAAATCTATAACAAGTTCATATCCATTTGCAACATATCTAGAATATGTGTACTCAATTGGTATATCTTCAGAACTGCCCATACGAATACGATTCATAAGAGCCTCATTTCTTGTAACACCAAACATTTCTTTTTCTTTAGCAGTCATAAGAGCAGCAGTGATTTTCTCTTTAACATGTGTAATTGGATAGCCTGCTTGTTCAAGTTTTGCATACATAGATCCACTAAAATCTGTTTGATCATCTACTGGAACAATTGGATTGATATAAGACTCATAATGAGTCACAGGTTTTTCATCCACATATGTTTGACGAGTTAATTTCAAAACTGGTCGATTAACTGAGACTCCAAAGAAATAAGCAACATCAATAGGAGGTGTAGCATATTCAACGCTGATCACTCTTCGATCATTTGCATTATTTTTTTCTTCCACACCATTAAAAGAAGATTGAAAAGAAGTTGCTACAGTATTTTCACGCTTTAAAACAATAGTGCCTTTCCCTCTTTTTCTGGAAATCAGTTTAGCATTAATAAGTTTGTCCATAGCCTGACGTACTGTTACTCTAGAAACCTCAAACTCTTCCATCAAAGCCATCTCACTTGGTAAAACTTCACCTTCTTTGTAATCACCATTAAGAATGCGCGATTCCAAGATATCATAAAGCTGACTCCATAATGGTTTTTGTCCACTTTGAAAACTTAATTTCATGTTACTCCCTCTCTTCATTATAACTTCTTTTTATTATACACTATATTACCAATTTTTGTAAACTCTCATATATTATTCTTCAAAACCGTTAACTTTAGTTACATATTCGAACCAATCTGCACTCTTTTTACGTTTTGTTTCACCAGATTTCAAATCATATTCATAAAAACCATAACAATTTTTAAACTGATTCGATGGTGACCACAAATCAATAAATGACCACATATTATAACCTACAAGATTAACCCCTTCCTGTATTGCTTTATGAGCCCATTTTAAATGTTTCTTTACATAATCAATACGATAATCATCTTGGATTTGTCCTTCTTTATTCCTAAAACGATATTCATCCTGAATACCCATACCATTCTCTGTAATTCTCATTTCTGGATTTCCATATTTTTCTTTCATCAATATTAATGTATCATAAAGACACTTTGGATAAATCTCCCAGCCACGATCAGTATTCATTTGACGTCCATGCATAATATAGAGTTCACTAAATGAATCAAATGTTATTGGTGCTTCAGAATTTCTTTGATAAGTAGGACATTTCACTCTTTCAGGACTATAAATATTTAAACCTAATACAGAAATTGTATTGTTCGCTATGAAACTAGCATCCTCTTCATGAACTTCTATGTGAGCACCATATTCCTTTACAAAGGCTAACCATTCTTCATTAACTTTACCAAGTAACAAGGGTTCCTCATAAGACAATTGCATCATCAATTCCACACGATGCTTTGCTAAAAGATCTGCAGGATGCTGACTCCTTGCATAAATATGTCCATGATTCAATACAGTTCCTATTTTTCCTTGATAGTTTCCTTTCTTAAAAACATCTACAACCTTTGCATGAGCAACAACCATGTGATAAATCGCATTGCTTGCTAAATTCCAATCTAATAAATTTGGATAGCACATATCATTTTGATACTTAAACATCACATCCACAATTGGTTCATTATATATATACCAGATATCTACATAATCACTAAATAGTTCAAAACATTTTTGACAATAATAAACAAACGGTTCAATAACATCACGTTTCGTAAACCCACCTTGCTTTTCAAACATTAAAGGCATATCAAACCAATATAAAACAATTGATAGTTCCATCCCTCTTTTTTTAAAAGATTGAAACATGTTCCTATAAAACTCGACAGCTTTTTGATTGATAGTTTTACCATCAGGTAACAATCTTGCCCATAGGATAGATGTTCTAAAACTGTTATGACCAATATCCTGAGCCAATTGAGCATACTTTTCATAATCCTCATACCAATTTAATGTTTCACTTGGACCAACCTCATTAAAAAAACGTTCAGGTGATAAACGATAGTATTCGTCCCATACTGTTGGTGCCTTCCCATCTTTATCAAATGCTCCTTCTGTTCCTTGAGCCCAAACTGCACTACCCCATTTAAAATTTTCTGGAAATGTATATTTCATATTTTTATCCTCTCATAATGTTAATTTTATTGTAATATTATAACATTATGACTATAATATATCATATATCTTGAAATTGTCAATCATTTCCACAGTATTATTATTTCTTTTTCATCCGCTATCAAATATTTAACTATAAAGACTGATTTTTCATTGATGACAAATAACTGGTAAGAATACACAATATAGGATATCGACTTATATAATACAAATCGGGGATAAATCAAAAAGCTTACTCTTATAAAAGTCATAAGAATAAGCTTATCCAATCTTTATAACAAGAAGATTATCTATCTTCTTTTTTTAACGCCTCATCAATTGCTTGAGCAGCTGTTTTTCCAGCACCCATTGCCAAAATAACAGTTGCAGCCCCTGTCACAACATCGCCACCTGCATAAACGCCATCTTTAGACGTTTTCATTGTTTCTTCTTCAACAATAATTCCGCCCCATTTTTGCGTATCTAAACCAGGTGTTGTTTGTCTAATCAATGGGTTTGGACTTTGTCCAATGGAAACAATAACTGTTCCTGTTTCAATAACAAAGTTAGACCCTTCTTTAACAACTGGTCTTCTTCTACCGCTATCATCAGGTTCACCAAGTTCCATTTCTACACATTCCATTGATTTCACCCAGCCATCTTCACCTTCAATCTTCACTGGATTTGTTAATAACTTAAAGATAATACCTTCTTCTTTTGCATGATGAACTTCTTCAGCACGAGCAGGTACTTCCTCAGCACCTCTACGATAAACAATATATACCTCTTTAGCTCCTAAACGTTTAGCAGTTCTTGCAGCATCCATCGCCACATTTCCTGCTCCTATGACACACACTGTATCACTTATCTTAACAGGTGTTGGATGATTTGGAAATTCATACCCTTTCATCAAATTGACACGTGTTAAAAACTCGTTAGCAGCATAAACACCATTTAAGTTTTCGCCTGGGATTCCCTGAAAACGTGGTAATCCTGCCCCACTTCCTACGAAAATAGCTTCGTATCCTTGTTCTTGTAATTCATCAATTGTTATTGATCTTCCCACAACAACATTGGTTTGAAAATCAACACCCATTTGTGCAACTCCATCAACTTCTTGTTGAACCAAAGCTTTAGGCAAACGAAATTCAGGAATACCATAAGAAAGAACTCCCCCAGTTTTATGCAATGCTTCAAATACTGTAACATCATAACCTCTTTTGGCTAATTCCCCAGCACATGTAATTCCTGCTGGTCCACTTCCTACAACAGCAACCTTTTTACCATTTTTCTCAATTTTTATGTTTGTTTTTTGTCCATGATCACGATGATAATCAGCTACAAATCTTTCTAAACGACCTATACCGACTGATTCACCTTTAATAGCACGTACACATTTCCCTTCACATTGATTTTCCTGTGGACAAACACGTCCACAAATTGCTGGTAAGGCATTTTCCTTAGTAATAATGGCATAAGCTTCTTCAAAATTTCCTTTTGCCACTTCTGAAATAAATTCAGGAATAGGAACACCCACAGGGCATCCTTGTTTGCATGGCTGATGTCTACAATTTAAACAACGTGTTGCTTCTTCCATTGCTTGTTCTTTTGTATAACCTAATGAAACCTCATCAAAATTCTTATTTCTTACATCAGGTTCTTGTTCAGGTATTTTTACTTTTTCCAATGACATATTTGGCATTACTTTACACCTCCCATTAAGTTACACATACGGTTTGCATTCTCACTCACAGTATGTTCTTCTTCTTTAAACATTCTTTGACGGGCAATCAATTCATCAAAATCAACTTGTAGACCATCAAAATCAGGTCCATCAACACAAGCAAATTTAATCTTTCCATCTACACTTACACGACAACATCCACACATACCAGTTCCATCAATCATAATCGGATTTAATGAAACAGATGTTTTGATGTTATGTGGTTTTGTAACACCCACAACTGCTTTCATCATTGGTACAGGTCCAATCGCAATCACTTCATCTATATCTTCACCTTTTTCAATCAAGTCAGCTAAGACTTGTGTAACAAATCCTTTACGTCCTAAAGACCCATCATCAGTTGTAATATAGACATTCTTACAGAACTTTTTAAATTCATCAGCCCATAAGACATATTGAGTTTCTCTACCCCCAATAATAACATCTACATCAACACCCATTTCTGCCAAAGCTCTCAATTGTGGAAATAGTGGTGCACTTCCTACCCCACCTGCAACACCAACAACATGCTTTGATTGATGTAACTTTGTTGGTTCACCTAGTGGCCCAACAAAATCTGTTAACTCATCACCTTCATTTAAATTTGATAATTGTTGCGTAGAATAACCAACAATTTGATATATAATAGTAATCGTTTCTTTTTCACGATCAAAATCAGCAATTGTTAATGGGATTCTTTCACCATCTTCACCAACTCGTAAAATAATGAATTGACCTGGCTCACATTTTCTTGCTACAAATGGTGCATGAATCTCCATTAATTCAACAACATCATTTAGTTTCTCTTTACGTATAATTTTATACATTCACATCATCCCCTCTTCATAGTTGTGTTGTATTATATCATATAGTCATATTTTCCGCAATACGACATTGTTTTTTCTTTTATTAAAACTTGACCTATTCCTAATTTATGGATATGATATTTAGGAATGGAGGAAATTATGGATACAAAACTTATATTCTTTGATATAGATGGAACAATTTTAGATGAACATACTCATACTGTTCCACTATCTGCAATCAATGCTATTAAAAAAGCTCAACAAAATGGCCATCAATGTTTCATCAATACTGGCAGACCACGCTCTACAATAGATAAAATTATCACCGATTTACCTTTTGATGGTTTTATTTGTGGTTGTGGAACCTATATTGAGCATCATCACCAAGAACTCTTTCATACTGAACTCAGTGAAGAACAAAGACGACTTGTCATTCAATCATCATTTGAATGTAAAATTGAAGCAGTTCTTGAAGGCAAGGAAGGTGTTTACTTTCCTGAAAACTGTCAACATTCTTTCATCAAAGATATCAAGCATCAATATGAACAAAATGGTTTCCCAGTCTATACATATTCAAAAAATGATTTGATTATGTTTGATAAATATGCTGCTTGGTATTATGAAGACTCAAAAATTGATACATATCGCGAAACTCTTTCACCTTATTTTGAAATCATTCAAAGAGATGTTGATTTCTTAGAAATTATCCCACTGGATTATTCAAAAGCAAGTGGAATACAATTCATTACAGATTATCTTGGAAACTCTCTAGAAAACACAATCAGCATTGGCGATTCTACCAATGATATCGCTATGCTAAAATATACAAAAGATTCTGTTGCTATGGGGAACAGTAATCCATTACTTTTTGATATAGTCACATATATAACAAGTGATATTAATGATGATGGTATTAAAAACGCATTAAAACATTTTAACATTATTTAAAAAAACCTATTTCATATCATAGGTTTTTTTGTGATTTATTTCTTAATAATCATAGTTTCTTTTTCTTTATCAATACTTATGCTTTGATAATTCTGACTATTTGTACAGATAATGAGAGTCGTTATATCATAGTTGGCTTTCTCAATGCTTTTAAAATCAACTTTCATTAATCGATCTCCTTTTTTGACTTTATCCCCCTGTTTAACGTAACTTTCAAAATACTGACCATTTAATTCAACTGTATCAATACCAATATGAATAAGTAATTCTTCACCTTGTTTCGTCTGTATTCCAAGCGCATGCTTCGTTTGAGCAAGCACTACAATTGTACCATCGCATGGTGCATAGATATATTGATCATTTGGAATAATTGCATAACCTTTTCCCATTTTTTCATTTGCAAACGTTTCATCAGCAACCTGATCTAAAGATATCATTTTCCCTTTTACAGGCATTTCTATAACAAGATCAGTTGTCTTTGCTTTGCTCATTCCTAAAATATAACTCAGCACTGCAGCAATCATAAAAGTGCTCACAATACAAACACACATTAACAATAAATTTGCAATTGTTCCATCTGGATTTGCATAGACTGGTAAGGATGTAATTCCTGGCATAACAAAGGCAAAACATTTGGCTCCTAAAAGAGTTGTAAGAGCTCCACCAATACCATTAGCTACCATCGCCGCAATTAGTGGTGTTTTATTTACAATATTGACTGTAAACAATGCAGGTTCTGAAATTCCTAGAAATGCTGAGAAACTTGTCGTGAGGGCAGCAGCTCTCATCTTGCTATCTTTCATATGTAAGGCAGCTCCTAATGATGCTCCTGATTCAGCCATATTATGACAGAATGAAATAGGTAATAGGTAATCATAGCCAAGTGTTGTTATATTTGTAATTTGAATCGGCGATGTTGACTGGTGCATACCACATGTGACAATAAGTGGCATAAAGAAGCCTAGTAAGAATCCTGCCAAAACACCAAATGTGTCAAACATCCATACAATACCATCAGCTAAATAAATACCGCCATACGCCCCAATTGGAGCCAAAATCAGATATGTCAAAGGAATTGTAACAAGCAATGACACCGTTGGAACAATGACCATTTTTAAAACATTTGGAATAAATTTGTCTATAAAACGATAAACCATGGCAAGTAATCCAACTCCTAAAATAACTGGAAATACAGAATCAGCATACTTAAAAACCGGAATAACAAAACCCAAGAATGTAAAAGGGCTACTTCCAGCATCAACGGCTGCCACAAAAGTTGGATACATCAAAGCTCCAGCAACACAGATTCCTAAGTATTCATTCACTTTTAATTTCCGAGCAGAAGAAATAGCCAATAAAAATGGTAAGAAATAAAATGGAATATCTGAAATCAAATTCAGTATCACAAAAGTTCCACTATCAGTAGCTACCCAGCCAAAGCCATCAATCATAGCAATAATCCCTTTTAACATACCGCCTGCCACTAAAGCTGGTAAGATAGGAGAAAAGATACCAGTAACGATATCAAGAATTTTCTGAATATCAAATGTCTTTGTTGTTTTGACTTCATTATCATTCAAACCTCCTAAAAGAGGTTCTATCTCAATAAAGACATCGGCTACCATTGGTCCAATAATAATTTGATATTGATTATTTTTAATCTGTGTTCCAATAACACCCTCTAAATCCTCAATAGCTTTCATATCAGCCAATTCATTATTTTTGAGATTAAATCTTAACCTTGTTACACAATGTAATGCAGTTGTAATATTATCACACCCACCCAAAAAAGAAACAATCTGTTTTGCAAGTTCTTTATTTGTCATATGTCTAGTCCAGTTCCTTCCCATTAGATTTTATACATTTTTGATACCAATAAAAACTATCCTTACAATAACGTTTCCCTGATCCTTGTCCACCATTATCCAAATCAACATAAATAACACCATAACGCTTATCAATAGTTAAAGGCCCACAAGAAACAATGTCAATAATTCCCCACATCGTATAACCAATAATATCAACTCCATCAATAACTGCTTCCTTCATTTGAGTAATATGTGATTTCAGATAATCAATACGATAAGAATCATGAACAGTTCCATCACTTTCTAATACATCAGTTGTTCCCAAACCGTTCTCAGCAATCATTAATGGCAATCGATAACGATCATACATCTTATTCAACGTCACTCTTAATCCTATTGGGTCCATTTGCCAGCCCCATTCACTGGTATTTAAATATGGATTTTTATTTGCCATAATCAAATTTCCAGCTGTTTTTTCCCAAGTCTGATCACTCGTTGAAACTTGTGAAAAATAATATGAAAATGATAGGAAATCTACTAATCCTGATTTGAGAATCTCTGAATCTTTGATATCCATATTAATATGGATATCAAACATATCAAAATATCTCTCCATATATTGAGGATATTCACCACGCACCATAACATCAGTATAAAACCAATTCCCATACTGTTCATCCTGCAATGCTTGTAAAGCATCCTCTGGGCGACATGTGGCTGGATAAGTTTCAAATCTCGCAATCATTCCACCAATCATAACTCCTGGTAACATTTCATGACATAATTTGACTGTCATAGCATTCGCAATCAATTGGTGATGCAAACATTGGAATATAGCCTGATTCATATTTTCTTCTTCATCTTGAATTAAGCAAACACCATCCCAAGGTGCAAAACGACCAGCATTAAATTCATTAAAAGGTAACCAATAATCAACCAAATCCCCCAGTTCTTTAAACAAAGTTTCAGCATAGTGAACATAAAATTGAATAGTTTGACGATTTTTCCAACCACCATATTTTAAAACAAGATTAACTGGAATATCATAGTGTAAAATTGTTGCAAAAACTTTTATACCTTTTTTATGACATTCAGCAAACATATCTTTGTAATAATTGAGACCTTCTTGATTAGGCATTAAATCGTCACCATTAGGAAAAATTCGTGACCAACAAATAGATGTTCTAAATATTTTCATTCCCATTTTATGAAATAAATCAATATCTTGTTTATATTGATGATAAAAATCAATCCCTCTACGATTTGGATAATATGTCACATCCATGTCTTTTAAAGCTTGTTCAAATTCTGCTTTAGAAAACGGACACTTGTGGTGTTTTTCTTCAACCTGTTCACGATTCCAAGATGGATCTAAATAGCGTAGATCCTGTGTAGAAATACCTTTTCCTCCATCTAGGAAACCGCCATCAGCTTGCGAACATGATATTGCTCCACCCCATAAAAAATCTTTATTAAATCCTGTTTTCATATTTTCTCTCCTTTTCATTGAACTAGCTAGTTTTCAATGTTATTATAACAAGAGAGATAGTATTTGAAAATATCACATTATTATATTATTTATATCATTTTCACAGTTAGGAGAGATTATGAATATTCAAGATTTAGATGAATTCTTACATATTGATACTTCAGGAGAAAAATGGCATTTAAAGCATCCTGGTGAGCTAAGTCCATTTTATGCTCACTTACCACTTCACAATTATCAAAATATGCAATGTTATTATTTTGATTTTGCCAATACTTTAAAAACGGATCAAATTGGTGTTGTTAAAGAATCACGATATACGACTATCCCACCTCATTATCATAAAGATATGGAATTAAACTATATATACGAAGGAACTTGTACTTTTATTATTAATGGGAAAGAAGTTACCATGAATCAAGGTGACTTATGCATTCTTGATACAAATGTTGTTCATAGTGCAACAAGTTATAAATCTGCTAATGATATTGTGATTAATATTGTTTTTAAAAAAGAGTTTTTTAATAGCGTTTTTTTAAGCCGTTTATCACAAAAAGGAATTATCACAACCTTTTTACTAAACGCAATATCTAAAAATCGTCATCATAATCAATATATTATTTTTAATACTCAAAACAATTTTAAGTTTCATACACTTATCCAATTTTTACTTTGTGAATATTTTGGTCCTAGTCGCTGTTTTAACGAATTAATGCAAACCTATGTTTCAGCTATATTCCTTGAATTAATTAATACTCTTTATGATGACCAAGACACGAACTATAATGACAAAGCCAGTCAAGATATCCTCATTCCTATTTTAAATTATATAGAAGAAAATTATACACATTGTAAATTAGAAGATGTTTCTAAAAGATTTGGTTATAATCCTAATTATCTTAGTAATCTTCTCAAGAAAAAAACAGGGATGTCTTTTATTGAAATAAAAACATCACAGCAATTAACTGAAGGAGCATTTCTACTTACAAACTCTCAACTGACTATTAATGAAATCATCTATAAAGTAGGTTGTAATAACATCAATTATTTTTATAAAAAGTTTCATACGATGTATGGTATGACACCAAAAGAATATAGAACAGTTGCTAATGAACTATCGCATACATTTTAACTAATAACATGACATTCAAAAACAAAAAAAGAACGTGGGGAGACGTTCTTTTTGATTATAGACGAATATATGTTTAGGGAGAGGGGTCGCCTATAGTTTGTATTATTTGTCTTTTCTTAAGACACTTATACTATAACCCAATCATATGAATTCTCTGTGAACAGATATTCATATTTTTAAATTTTTTCTAGCTGTCCTTGATGAATTTTTAATTGAATATCTAAGCAGGCTGCAAAATCTTTTGAATGTGTAACAACAATAACACATTTATTTTTTTGGTGAGCTAAATTCATAAATGTTTGTATAATGCCCCGTGATGTTTCCTCATCTAAATTCCCAGTTGGTTCATCACATAGAATCAAATCAACATCCTTAGCCATAGCACGTGCAATAGCAATTCTTTGTTGTTGCCCACCCGATAATTTACGAATATCACGTTGACTTTCATCTTCGCTCAAACCAAGTTCCTTCAAAATATTTAAAGCATATTCTTTTTTGTTAGGAACTATTATACCTGATATTTCCATAGCATTTATAACATTTTGAACTGCATTCATATAAGTAATCAAATTGTATGACTGAAAAACAATAGAAACATTATTTTTTCGATATTTTGTAAGTCCTATTTTTTCAATATCTATACCTTTATATAAGATATGACCAGCCTTAGGTCTATCTAAACCACCTGCTAAAACAAGTGAAGTTGTCTTCCCACTACCAGATGCCCCAACAATAGCGTATATCTTTCCTTTTTCAAATTGATATGAAGCATTTTTTAAAATGTTAACTTGGCTTGAGCCATCTTTATAGTGATAACAAACATTTTCAAATGATAATACTATTTCATTATCCATGTTATCCCTCCTTCTTCACTAATATTTCTCTTGGTGACATTCTTAGAATATAAATTGATGGTAAGACAACAGATATTAAACATATTAATCCTGTAATTTCAGCAAGTTGAATAACTGTTGATGCTGTTAATGAGACATCCAACTCAGTATTTGCTGATGATGTCATAGCAGTTCCAAAGAAATCCAGTTTACCTGAGTTCTTGTTATTATTTTCTCCTTGATCATCACCATTAGAATTATCACCTGGTATTTCCATAATCATATGATTATTTTCACTTTGACTAGATTCCAACATTGAACTCACCACATTAGAAACCATCTTTCCTGTTCCTAAAGACAATCCAAAAGCCACTGTTGCAATCATTAAGACCTCTAATAATTGTTGTAGCATAATTTTTATTTTAGATTGCCCTAATGACAGGAAGACTCCAAATTCATAAAAACGTCCTCGCATAGTTAATATTAAAATTAAACAGAGAATTGCACTTCCAGCACCTACAACAACCCACAGAAATATTGTAGCGAACTGTTCCATGTTTTCTAATGAAGATATACTTCTTTGATAAATTTGGTCATTAGCATCCAATGTATATGTTTCAAAATCTATATCTGATGATGTTTGAGCTAATTCTTTGAAGGCATCTATATGCTTAGGATCATCTAAATAATAAGTCGCACTGGTCATTTCTGTAGTACTATTATTTAATTTTTGAGCAGTCAATAAACCTGTGTAAATTTGATTGATAGGATTTTGACGATTACTCATCATTCCACCTAACTGACTTGTTGTCTTAATCTCATAAATACCTACAATAGTTAATTTAACATCAATATCTTCATTATCACTATTGGTTGCTGTCACTATAAATGAATCACCAACCTTTAGATCGTTATCTGTTGCAAGATTAGATTCAATAACACAGTTTGTTGTTGATGAATCATCCTCATTCAAAAGACGTCCACTTTTTAAAATATAATTTTGATCAACAAAATCAGACAAATTTATCATCGTTGTATTCCCTACAACAGTGAAATCATTTTCATCCATCATTCGAGGTTGACTCACTTGATTAGTTTGATTATTTCCACTAGGCCTCTGCTGATTGGTATTAGAAGATATCGATGTTTCTGTCTTCGTCATCTCAACTGGTTCGACATCCTCACTTGTCACGCCAACACTCACTGTATAATTATAACTCTTTACATACTGAAGTGATTTTAATTGGTCAGCCATGGCAATAGTAATACTACTTATTGCCTCATCCATAGCTGCACCTTTATCTCGATTCTTCATCATATTTTGCATATTATAAGAAAGAGTCACATCACTGCCTAAAGAAGTCCTCACTTGATCCATAGATTTAGATGTTGCACTTTTAATTGCTAATCCTGAAATAACAAGATTAGCAATTACACACATTAAAACAAATAATAATATTGTTTTGCCAATATTCTTTTTAATGCTTAACAATGCATTTTTTACCATTCCAATTCCTCCTTTATACATTTATAGTTTAAGAAGGTAATCTATGAAAATAATCAAGACATTGTGTGAAAAAGTAGGAATAATCTTTTATAGTTATGAAAAATCATATATAATATTTTTATTGAAGGAGGGTTTCAAATGATTAAACATATTGTTTGTTTTAAATTAAAGGATAACAGTTTAGAAAACTGTCAAAAAACATATGATATCTTAATGTCAATGAAAGGAAAAGTTGAGATGTTAAAGGATATCCAAGTTGGTATTGATTTCTTACATAGCGAAAGGTCCTACGATATTATATTAGAAACACTTTTAGCAGATGAAAACGCATTAGATGCATACCAAAATGATCCTTATCATTGTGATGTTGTCAAAAAACATATGCATGCTGTGAGAGAATCAAGCATAGCAATTGATTATTATATAGAAGAAAAGCAGAGTTAAATTAACTCTGCTTTACTGTTTCTATAAGTGGCAAAATATCACTTTCCTTAGCATAATTATGTGAATGTGCTATAGCCTCCATCATGCCTATCTCTTCTGCTGTTTTATCAGTTTTTTTCTTCAATGAATTATACATCATTTTTAACATCTTCTTTGAGAAAAATCCTAATTTATCATAGTCTAATCCAGCTTCAAAATAATAGAATGGGACATCTTTTCCAAATTGGGAAAGATTATCATTCTTTATTTTGTCAACAATCTCTGTTGCATCCTTTGAAATAGCTCCCGTTGCATAAATAATTGTTTTCTGACCTTGAATATATGGTTTAAAGTCTTTTAAACCATTCATTTTACCAGCCATTAGTCCTGCACCATAAATAACCAAATCATATCCTTCTAATGTTTTCAATTGATTTAAGGGAATAATATCACAGTTTAAAGCGGTTTGAATCCATTTGGCATATTGCTCAGAAAAACCAGTTTTACTCTTATAAACAACAATTATTTTCATTCTTTATTCTCCTTAATTTTTATCAAATTATTTTCCATCATTTTTATAACTTGTACTGTATCAGCAATTTGTTGTGGTGTTAATCCACTATATAAGTGCTTCATAAAAGCCATTTCCTGCTTTTCATATTTAACTTTCAAATCATTCATCTTATTGGTTTGTTTAATTCTCATTTTACGCTTATCTGTTTGATCACTTACAGTTATAAGAAACCCTTTTTCTTCCAGTTTGTTAATAATTTGTTTAACATTTTGATGTGAACTTCCCATCACTTCTGCTAATTGATTAACAGTAGGTTCTTCATCTTGGAAAAGACTTAAACAAATTAATAAGAAAAATTGTTTACACGTAATTTCATCATAAAAGGAATCACCTGCTGCTTGTAATCTGTTTCCAAACACAAAAAACAAACCAAACAAAATACGCTCATTATCCATCCCTTCTAATAATTGATTTCTATCCATTTTTATGCACTCCTTTTTGTAAAGCCTGACTTACAGCACTTTTAATAATTTCACTTGAATATGTTGCTCCACTTTTTACATCAACTTGATAGTTATTTTTCTGTATCATTGTTTTGACAATCTCTTCAGCAGGTTCTCCAAAACCATTATCATGCTGTAGGATCTCTATATTCTTCAGAGAATGATTTTCAACAGTTACATTCACTTTCACTTTGATTAACATTGTTTCAATATGACCTTCATATGTTCCCTCTACAACATCATTCATAACAATATTAGCATATTCCAAATTTTGCACATCTTCTGTCTGCTTTTGAAACATCCAAAAGATAATGCAACCCACAATAACGATAACTCCTAAGATAATTAATAATATTTTTTTCATGCTTCCTCCATATAGGTAACACATTACCTATATAAGTAATATATTACATATATTTAATTTTGTCAATAAAAAAGATAAACCTTTAAGTTTACCTTTATCTATATAATGTTTTTAGCAAAACTCTTGAATTCTCCTTTTTAGCCTCTTCTTCAAAATAACTAAAATAAGTTCCAGGAGTTATAATACCATTCATATTCACAATATCTATACCAGATTTCCCAATTATATGGTCCGCTAGTAAAACACAATTATTTGTCATTACAAAATAATATTTAAAACGCCCTTTTTTAAATTTATAAAATGAAGCTTGTGTTGCTTTATATAAACGACTGGCATAATCATCTACATCTTTATTCAATTGGCAAGGAGGATTCCACGATACTAAATTATCTTTGAATGTAGAAATTGTTTCTTCTATACGCTGTTTTTGAATTTCATCTAAATATAATGAATAGCCAAAAATATGGCTCGTTGAATCATCCTGACAACAAAATGTGATATAAGTTTCTTTCTCAACTGTAAAGAGAACACCATCACCAATAGCACCAAATAATTGAGTAGAAGCTTCATCATAAGCCCCATAAGCAATAACTTCACCTTGATAGCAGATATCAACATGACCAATTGCTCCAAAACCCTCTTTACTAACATGAATCAAAACCTCTAAATCAGATTTCCCTTTATATTGAATTGATTCATCTTTCACCTCTAATTGTTCATTAATATATTCAATAAATAACCTTGGTAACAAAGCAGCAATAAAGTTAGGCATAGATACTCTTATACGCCTCTTTAATGTATTCTTACGATCTTCTGATAAAAGTTCACGAATTGCCCTACCAATATACTTCATTCCTAAATAAATGGTATAGACTGCAAAAATATAAGTCATCTCAATGGCATGTATACCTGGTGATAAGATAAATGTTATACCTACCACTAAGAGTACCACTGATGCGATTAAAAAAACCAATCGACCATTTACCCTCTCTTTCCTATAATAACAATAAGTAATCAAATAAGAAAAGCCTGTCATACAAATATATAATGCAAATAATACAACAACTAGGGATAATGGTAACTGCGGAAACAAAAGAAAACCTAAACCAAATCCAATTCTCATAAACGTTTGTATAAGATCGTGTTTATTTCCCTGAAATAATCTCACTAAACAAAAGAGTGCATCCACAAGAATAAATAATCCTAAAAATACAACAATCATATACATAAAGTATGATGAAAAAGAAAAAGCAAGTATACCAATAAAAACAAATAGTAAACCTAATAAAAATATAAGAAAAAAATAGAATTTATTTTTCATTCAAATTGTTCTTCTGTTCCTGCCTGAATGACATAAATATCATTTGGTATACACACAATAGAACGTGAACTTCCTTCACTTACCCAACCAACCTTTTCACAATCATGATTCGGACACTCAACATTGACTGCATGATATTTCTTATCTTTGACTTCTAAAGAAAATTTTCCATAATCCCCATCAAATGTATAAGTTTTATCAATCGAAATATCAATTTTCTCTATAACTTCATTATGATAATAGATTTCAATAACATCTTTTTCTCCCTGCATCATTTCAAATATAAAATATCCAATTCCAATAACAACCAACAATCCTATAATCAATATAATATCTTTCTTTTTCATAAACTATTCCTTTCCAACTAAACAATATATATGAGAAAGTGGAAAACACTTTAATAAAAAATACATTAATGTTGCTCCAGCAACATTGAGTAAGAAATCATCAATATCTCCACTTCCAATTCTTAAATAAACTTGTAAAATCTCTACACTCAAAACCATCATAATAATAGTTAAGATAAACCATCTTATTTTCCTTAGTTTAGGAAATAAAACAGGTAAAAAATAAGCCATTGGCATAAAAACAAGCATATTTCCTAATAGGTTTCCTAACAATGCTTCTAAAGTTACAACACCTTTTTGATAACCTCTAATAAAGAGATGAATTGTCTCAAAAGGGTCTAAATTTACATTATATTGAAAATAATCTTCAAAACTTAATGTTGCTTTCATAACTTTTCTTCCAAAGTCTGGATCTAGAAACAAAATATAAAACAAATTGAGACAATAAAGAATAAATAAAACCCAATGCATCTGTAAAAAACTTTTTTTCCTCTTTTCTTGATTTTGATAATTTGAATCAAAATAAACATATCCAACAATAGATGTTGTTTGAATCATAATTAATATTACTTTTTGCATTAATGTCAATTTTAATTCAATTGATAATATATACATAAACTGCATGCCAAAACTAATGACAATACATAACAAAAAAACATATTTTAATCGCTTAAGTATCTTTTCCATAAACATATGTTAAGGGAGACAGGAAAATAAGTCAATAAATTTATAAATGTTTATTCATTATTCTTTCATTCTATTTTTATGCGGTGTATAATATATATAGATATAGAATATGATTGACAAGGAGGAAACAACAAAATGTTAAAAATCATGTTAGCATGTAGTGCAGGTATGTCAACTAGTTTACTTGTAACTCGTATGCAAAAATCTGCTGATGAAAGAGGTATTGAATGTAAAATTTGGGCTGTTAGTGAAACAGCACTAACAACTGAATATGGAAATGAACCATGTGATGTTTTATTAATTGGTCCTCAAGTTAGATTCCGTTTGAATGCTATTAAAGAACAAACAAAAGGTGAAGTTCCTGTTGAAGTTATTGATATGCGTACTTATGGTATGATGGACGGTGCTAAAGTTTTAGACCAAGCTTTAAAAATGTATGAAGATTGGAAAAATAAATAACCCCTAGTCATTATAAAAAGAGAAGTGAGAAATCACTTCCCTTTTTATTTACATTAAAAATAACAAGCAGCTGAGCCATGGTATTTTGAATTTCCAAAAGCAAGAATAAGTATAAAAATAGGATAAAAAAATATCAACCCTAATGTAAATAATAATCCATGTTGAAAAACAACTGATAGTCTAAAAAGAATATAAATCAAAATAAAGATATTAAATATCGGAATAAGCATTGTCAAAACTAGCCAGCCACTTCCCAGTGTTAATTTGCAAAAGATATAAACATTGAAGAGTGGAATAATTGCATACCAACCTTTATATCCTGCTTTTTTAAAAATAGACCACCATGCAATCAAAGATACAATTGAAATTAATAAACCACCTGTCATCATGATTTGATAAACATCTTGCATAAGAAACCTCTCCTTTTTTCCATTATATAACAAGAGCAGAGAAAGTATATAAAAGAAAATTTTTATTTTATACTGGTTATCCCTTATTTTACCCAATACGTATATACTTACGAACATGTAACTGTATTTTCATTAAAACACATTAAGGACATACGGAAAAAGAATAATCAAAATAAATCAATGCTTTTAACACTTTAAAATCTTATATATTATGAAATGAGTACATGTACACGTATCATTTTATGTTTCAAAATTGACAAGAAAAAAGTACTACAAATCAATGTAGTACTTTAAATCTTTTATTATTTCTTTGGAGTTTCAGTAGCAAACTTAGATTCATAATCATAGATCATTCTTAAGATGGCTTCCATATCATGTACCATTGGCATTCTTGGATTTGCTGGAGTACATTGATCTTCATAAGCATTCATAGCCATTCTATGAACTGATTCTTCCCAAGCAGCTTTATCGATACCTTGAGATTTAATGTTGCAAGCAACACCAACTTTTGCACATAATTCTTCACATGCATCAGCAAACATAGCAACACCTTCAGCAGGAGTTTTTGGTTTTAATCCAATTAATTGTGCTAATTCCATGTATTTTATATCTGCTTTATAGTTTTCAATCTTTGGCCAGATATTTAATTTTGTTGGGATAGTTCCATTATATCTAATCACATGTGGTAATAAGATACCATTAGTACGACCATGAGGAACATGCCATTCTCCACCAATCTTATGAGCTAATGAGTGGTTCATACCTAAGAATGCATTAGCGAATGCCATACCAGCGATTGTTGCTGCATTATGCATTTTTTCTCTTGCTTCTGGATGATTATTTCCTTCTTTTACTGATAATTCTAAGTAATCAAATACTAATTTAACAGCTTGTTTTGCCCATCCATCAGTGAAATCAGATGCTAAGATAGAAACATAAGCTTCTACTGCATGAGTTAATACGTCAATTCCAGTATCAGCAGCAATTGATGCAGGTAAACTCATTACGAATTCTGGATCAATAATTGCAACTGTTGGAGTTAATGAATAGTCAGTTAATGGATATTTTTTATTTGCTTGTTTATCAGTGATAACTGCAAATGGAGTCACTTCAGATCCAGTTCCTGATGTTGTTGGAATACAAATCAATCTTGCTTTCTTACCTAATTCAGGGAATTTAAATGCACGTTTTCTTATATCCATGAATTTTTGTTTGATATCATCAAAGTTCACTTCTGGATGTTCATACATTAACCACATAACCTTTGCAGCATCCATTGAAGATCCTCCACCTAATGCAATAATAACATCTGGTTGGAATTTTCTCATGATTTCAACACCTTCATTAACTGTATCAATACTTGGATCTGGTTCTACATCAAAGTATAATTCCATATCAACTTTGTTACGTCTTCTTTTAATAACATCTTCAATCTTATCTACATAACCAAGATTGTACATACCTCTATCTGTTACAATCATAGCTTTTTCCATGACTTTCATGTCTCTTAAATATCTAATTGAATTTCTTTCAAAATAGATTTTTGGAGGAAGTTTAACCCATTGCATATTGTTGTTACGTCTCCCTATTCTCTTAATATTTAATAAGTTTACAGCACTTACGTTATTAGAAACTGAGTTGTGTCCATAAGAACCACATCCTAAAGTTAATGATGGAATAAATGCATTATAAACAGACCCAATACCACCAAATGTAGATGGTGCATTTTCAATAACACGAATTGCTTTACATTTTAAACCAAATTCAACTGAAATATCATGATTTTGAGTATGAATTGCAGCTGAGTGCCCTAAACCATTGAATTCAACCATTGCTGCTGATTTTGCAATACCATCTTCAGTAGAAGTTGCTTTTAAAACTGCTAATACTGGAGATAATTTTTCTCTTGTTAATGGTTCATTAGGACCAACTTCTTTACATTCAGCACAGATGATTTGAGTATCTTCTGGTACTTTGAATCCAGCTTGTTCAGCAATCCAAGTTGCATCTTTACCTACAACGTTAGGATTTAATTTTGCTTCATTCACTTTATCAGTGTAAGAAGTACATCCAAACATAAAGGCTTCAAGTTTTGCTTTTTCATCAGCGTTTACAAAGTGAACTTTGAAACGTGTAATTTCTTCTTTAAATTCCTTGTAAATTTCTTGGTCAACGATTGCAGCTTGTTCAGAAGCACAGATCATACCATTATCAAATGATTTTGATAAGACAATATCGTTAACAGCTCTTTTTAATACACAAGATTTTTCAACATATGCAGGAACGTTACCAGCACCTACACCTAAAGCAGGTTTACCACAAGAGTAAGCAGCTTTTACCATTGCATTACCACCAGTAGCTAAGATAGTTGCTACTCCAGGATGATTCATCAATGCAGTTGTTGCGTACATAGAACGTAATCCTAACCATTGAATACAGTCTTCAGGAGCACCTGCAGCAATTGCAGCATCTCTTACAACTTTTGCAGCTTGAACTGAACATTCATATGCTGATGGATGGAATGAGAAGATAATTGGATTTCTTGTTTTTAAAGAAATTAATGATTTGAAGATAACTGTAGAAGTTGGGTTTGTTGTTGGTACAATACCACAGATAACACCAACTGGTTCAGCGATTTCTGTTACACCAGTTAAAGGATCTTCATTGATAATTCCTACAGTTTTTAAATGACGAAGATTACTTGTTACATATTCGCAAGCGAATAAATTTTTTACAGCTTTGTCTTCAAAAACACCTCTACCTGTTTCTTTGACTGCAGCTTCTGCTAATACACCATGTTGGTCTAACCCAGCAACAGAACATTTTGCAACGATGTAGTCAACAGCATCTTGATCAAAAGATTCAAACTTATCAAGAGCCACTAATGCTTTTTGAACTAACTCATCAACATGTTGATCAATTTGTTCATTAGTTGGTTCTTCAACTTTTTTTACAGCTTTTTTTTCTGCCATTTTTTTTCCTCCAAAAAATTTTATTTTATTTTACATCGTTAATATACTATATTCCTTGTGAAAAAACAAGCAAGAGAATATAAAAAATAAAAGGAAAAGGCTTACATATGTAATGTAAACCCTTTCCCTCGTGAATTTTTTTACAAAATATATACCAAATAACAGACATATGATATTAACATTATAAAAGCACCATACTTTTTCAATTTCATATCTTTGCCAATAAAGATCATAAACATAACAATTGCTACAATGGCAATCAAGCCATCTAATAAGAAATTCGATGCAAATGGAATACCATGAGGAGCAACTAGAGATGCTGTCCCTAATACAAATAAAATATTAAAAATATTACTTCCAATAATATTTCCTATTGCAATATCATTTTTTCCTTTCAAAGAAGCACTTACAGATGTTACTAATTCTGGTAAAGAAGTTCCAATAGAGACAATTGTTAATCCAATAATGCGATCACTGACACCAAATGATTGGGCTATTGAACTCGCTGCATCAACTGTAACCTGACTCCCGATGACAACACAAATAATACCTAATACAATCAAAACAATCAGTTTCCACATACGATCATTATCATCTAATTCTGGCACATCATCTATAGCACTATCATCACCACGTTTTGTGAGGCGATATAAATAAAATAAGAACAATAGGAAGAACATCCATAGGATACCTCCATCCACCTTTGTAATACTACCATCCGGATATCCTAAGAACAATAGAGCAATTGTAATAACAATGACAAATGGTGTTTCAATAAAGAATGTTGATTTTTTGACTGCCAAGACACCAATCATGCCAGAAATACCAAGGATTAATAAAACATTTGCAATGTTACTTCCAATAATATTTCCAATCGCAATACCAGCTGTGCCTTTATAAGCCGATGCTATACTGACTGCTGCCTCTGGAGCACTTGTCCCAAAAGCCACAATTGTTAGCCCAATAACTATTTGAGGAATATGTAACATAGCAGCAACCTTGGATGCCCCTTCCACAAAAACATCAGCACCTTTAATCAATAATATAAATCCAACCACCAATAAAATAATATTTAATAACATCGTTTCCTCCCTTCAAAAGAAAAAGACACATTTATCTCATTTTATGAAACAAAGGTCTTGTTTATCACTCTTATCAATGACTTATCATCATAACCAAAGCATAAGTGTTTACATATAAATAGTATATCATAAATATAGAGTATTTTAAAGAATATAAGAGAATCATGAAAAGATTCCTTATTCTTTTTGAGTATTCACACAGATACTTAAACATAAACCAACAGCAGAAAAAATAATCCATCCTAATGATTGATTATACAATGGTATAGAATGCAACCATTGATAATTCAATCCCAAACTAGGTAATAAGCCAAGAATACTTCCAATACCAGTCAATAACATAGTGATTTGATAAACATATGTATATTTATGAATCCAAGGGTGTAAAAAAGCTAAAACGATTAAAACAATTGATAATGGATAAAGAAAATTTAATACAGGAACAGAAACTTGAAGAATCATATCTAACCCAATATTTGAAATGATCATACTCAAGCCAGCAAAGAGAAATGCCCATTTCTTATAACTAATTTGAGGAATAATTTCATAAAAATATTCACTACAACAACAAATCAAACCAATGCAAGTATTTAAACAAGCAATAAAGAAGGTTGCACCTAAGATAATAACTCCTGTATTCTTAAACAAATATTCAACAAACTGCATCAATGTTTGTGCACCATTTGAATGGTAACCATTGATATTACCAGCCAATCCCCCAATATGCAACAAAGCACAATAAACCAATGTCAAACAAAACCCAGCAATCAAGCCAGCTTTCATTGTTGAAGAAACAATCGTTTTTGAATCATGAATCCCTTTACTTTGAATATTTAAGGCTATAATAATCCCAAAATTCAATGCAGCAATGGTGTCCATTGTTTGATAACCATCTAAAAAACCTTGTATCAAAGAATGACTTGTATAAGGTTCAATGCTTGTTCCATATTGGAAAGTTCCTGCAAAAAAACTCCCAATAAATATAATACTAATTAAACATAAGAGAATTGGACATAAAACCTTACCTAAACGATCTGATAACTTTTCTGGGTTTAAAGCCATATACAACGCTATACCAAAAAATACAAATGAATAAATAAATTGAGCAATTTTTCCATAATTTCCAATAAAAGGAACAATTGTCATCTCAAATGATGTACTAGCAGTTCTAGGAATAGCTAAACAGGGCCCAATTGATAAATAAATAAGCAAAGTAAAGACAAATGCAAACTTTGGATGTACACGTCCAGCTAATGGCTTTAGCCCACCAGCCTTAGCTACAGCAATGACACCCAATACTGGTAAGCCAACTGCACTGATTATAAATCCGATCATCGCAAACCAAGCGAGTCCTCCTGCCTGCTCCCCTAAAAATGGTGGAAAGATTAAATTTCCTGCCCCAAAAAACATCGAAAATAATGTTAACCCTATAAACAAGAGTTCTTTTCTCTTTAATGTCTTCATAATTACACCTCAGTGTTTATTATTGTAACAAAATAAGAAAAGAATACAACTAAAATAATTGATAAATCATCACCATCAAAGGCATACTCACAATACTAAAAATAACACTCATAACATTCATAATACTGGCATATCCAGGATGTTTATTATAAAGTTGTGCAAATTGCGTTATTGTTGCAGCAGCAGGTGCACTTGCTGCTAAAATTGTAATCAAGAAAATTTGATTTGCATCAGATGAAATTGTTGATAATCCTGTGAACTGAAAGACCAATACAATGATAAATGGATAAACAATCAATCGCATAAAACAAATAAGATATGTTCTCTTTTCACTAAAGATATCTTTAAAATTCATTTCACCAATTAACATCCCAATAACAATCATTGCAAGTGGTCCAATCATGCTTCCTACTTTATCAAAAGTTGTCACAACCAATCCAGGTAATTGAAACTGAGATAAAAATAAAATAATTCCAATCATAATAGCAATCACATTGACATTTAAAAAAATCTTTTTTATATCATACTGCCTCTCATTACATACTAGACTTTTTGCATGTGTCCATAATAATATTGTTTGAACAATCATATATCCACTTGTATACAAGACCCATTCTTTCCCTAAAATAGCACCCACCAAAGGAATAATTAAATTACCAGAATTCGAATAAATAACAGTCGCTTTTTCAATAGGAACAAACCCAAATATTTTACTCAATAACTCTGTTAAAGGAATATAAATAACATGGACAATAAAAGCTCCTAATAAAGCCAGTCCTAAACCAAATAATTTATCTGGTGTAAATTCAATCATAAAAGATGTGAGGATAGCACAAGGTGAAACAACAAACAAAATAACTTTTGAAATAACTTTACTATCCTGTGTACTTAATGTTTTTGTTTTGACTAACATAAAACCTAAAAAAATCATAATAAATAACTGACAAATTTGTTGCATTAATAAAAAACTTAGTTCCATAATTAACCTCCAACCCAATCAGTATAAATTTATTTCAGGGTATATTCAACTGATTCAATAATAGAATTCACCTAATTTGAAAAAGTAATAACATTGTTATTACTTTTCAAATAAACAAGCACCATTTGTTTCAATGACTTTCTTATACCAATAAAATGATTTCTTAGGATAGCGTTTATATGTTCCATTTCCTAAATCATCACAATCTACATAAATGAAACCGTATCTCTTACTCATTTGTTTTGTTGATTCACTGACTATATCTATACATCCCCATGACGTGTATCCCAAACATTCTACACCATCAATTTCAATAGCATTGAGCATTTCTTTAAAATGCACATCAAAATAATTAATACGATATTGATCGTCAACAGTTCCATCAATTAGTTCATCTTTAGCTCCTAATCCATTTTCAACAATAAACAATGGTTTTCTATATCTGTCATATAAATCTACCATTGATATTCTCAGTCCGATTGGATCAATTTGCCAACCCCAATCACTCGCTGGTAAATATGGATTCTTAACTGCAGTTATTGTATTACCGACTGCTGTATCTAAACCTTCTACACTTTTTGCTGAACAAGATGACATATAATAACTAAAAGACACAAAGTCTACTGGATATTTCTTCATAATATTAAGATCATCTTTTTCCATCTGAATATTTAAGCCTTCATTTCTAAACTTTGCCAACAAATATGCTGGATATTCTCCAAACACTTGTGTATCACTATAACAATATGTGCTACGCATATCCTGTTGTGCTTGCAAGACATCTTCTGGTTTACATGTATATGGATAATATGTGAGTTTTGTTAACATACATCCCACCATTGATCCTGGTATTTTCTCATGACAGATCTTGGTTGCAAGAGCACTTGCTACAAATTGATGATGCATTGCTTGAAAAATAACTTCTGTAAAGTTTCTATCTGGGAATCTATCTTCTATAAGCCCTCCAGTTGTATATGGGTGTCTAATCATAGAGTCGACTTCATTAAATGTCAACCAGTATTTGACCTTGTTTTTATATCTTTCACAGATGACCTCTACATATCTGACAAACATATCAATCACTTCTCTTGATGCCCATCCATCATAATTGAGCGTGAGATGAATTGGCGGTTCATAATGAGACATTGTTACTAATGGCTCAATACCATATTTGATACATTCATCAAAAACATCATCATAGAATTTTAAACCTTCTTCATTAGGTTCAGTATCATCACCATGAGGAAAGATTCTAGACCAGGCAATTGACATACGATAAACCTTAAATCCCATTTCAGCAAACATTTTGATATCTTCTTTATAATGGTGATAACCATCAGATGCATGTCTTTTTGGATACAATGAATCATCAGTTGATTTTAAAGCATCTTCAATATCTTTTGAAGTTACTGCATTCTGTGCTTTATAATCCTGTACATCTACATCTAAGTGATGTCTTGCACAATCAGAGACACTCATCCCTTTTCCTCCTTCATTCCATCCACCTTCATATTGATTAGCAGCAGTAGCACCACCCCATAAAAATCCTTTTGGAAATTGTCTTGTCATAACATGACCTCCTTTATTTATCACTATTATACTTTATTTTTTATTATTTACTTGTCTTTGTCTTCATTTTGGAACAACTCTCCAAAATTAGAAACACATTGTATATAATTTTGGTATTCTCATTTCATTTTTTCATTTTGCCATTCAGCTCTTGCATTCATTAATTTTGAATAGACTTCTTCAATTGTATCCATATGATGTAACATTAACGAAGATATACAAATATCTAATACATATTGAACTGCTACTGTATATGTTGTGGTTTGTAATTCTAGCTGATTTCTACCATCCATGATTTGAATATTCTCATCTGTAATATTCGCTAATCTCATATCACTATTACAGGAAATAGAAAGGGTTTTAATACCGCTTTCTTTTAATCTTTTAGCTGCGTCTATGACCATAGGATTTTTACCTGTATGAGATAAGAGTATTCCTAAAGTAGGAATCTTTTGATATTCTAAATATTTAATATGTTCCCAATGTGAAGCATTATAAACAAAGCAGTCCTTATGTACGTTTTCAAATCGAAAAGCCATCATTTTTGCCAAATCATAATTAACACCATCTCCATATATTTCTATTCTTTTGGCTTGTTTCATTAAGTTTGTAATTCTGATAATCGTATTTCTTGATAACATACTTTTTGTATAATCCATAGTTTTTAAATAAACAAAAGGTAAAGTATTAATAATATCGTCTATGGATGATGATTCATCAAATGGCTTAGTTTTAACCATCTCTCTTTGTTTCATCATTTCTGGAAATTCTGAAGCATAGATAAATTTAAGATCAGCAAAACCTTTGACTTCTAGCTTTTTACATAATCGGATGACTGTAGATGATGAAGTATAACTGGCTTTAGCGAGTTCACTAACATTCATATCTAATAAATCTTTCGGATTGTCAAGAATATACTCAACGACTGCCTTTTCTTGAGATGTTAAATTCTTTAGTGCACACATTTTATCTATAATCATAACTCTCTTCTCCTTTGTTACAAGTATATCAAGTTTTTGTAATGATGTTTAAAATTTTAAGAAAATGAAAAAAGAAGCTGAGTAAAATCAGCCTCCTAATATTATCACATTAGCTCCACTAACTATGAAATCATTCTCTGTATGTATACTGGTTGTTCCTCCTCTGGTATATCAAATAAATCGAATGCTTCTTCTAGTGTATACCCTTTTTCAATGATCTTTTGTATCATCTCACTCTTCTCTTCTCTCCTCCCTCTGGCCTCGCCTTCAATAATACCCTCTTGAATACCCTCTTGCTTACCCTTTCTTTTAATCTCTTCCCAGATTTCACACATCTCTTTTCTCCCTCCTTCTGTCTCTTTAAAAT
>NZ_CFJNYH010000007.1:0-96467 GCF_984815275.1 Coprobacillus sp. | reverse complement strand
AAAAGTTGTATGTTTATACATTGGTTCATTTTCTAAAACATCACCTATATCTAAATCAACCAAATCAAAAAACAATTGATCAAAATCCATTTCTATTTCCTTTCTAATGTCTTTAACATCTCTTGATAAATATCTTGACAAGCATGAGGCTTTCCTAATTCTTTTGCATGATTCTTTAAATCATTCAAAAGTTCAGTATGCCCCAATAAATCTCTTACTTCTTTCACAAATGTCTTAGCATCTAAATCTTTTTCTAATATCCATCTTGCAGCAGTTGCATCAACTAACTCTTTAGCATTATACTCTTGATGATTGGCGACAACATAAGGGCTTGGAATAATTAAAGATGCCGCTCCTAAAGCTGTTATCTCAGCCAATGTTGTTGCTCCTGCACGTGACACAATTAAATCACAAGAAGCTATCAAGCTTGGCATATCATCAATATAATCCACCAAATGAATAGATGAATTCAAATCGTGCAAATCTGCTCGCATTGATTCATAATAATTTTTACCAGTTACATAAATAACATCATATGCATCATGTTGCATGTCTCTTAACGCTTCTTTCATCACAGTATTGACTGATGATGACCCAAGACTCCCCATAACAATGACAACTGTTTTTCTATCACGAGGAATCTGATATAAATGATGTATGTCTTGAAGACGTCTTGAAGAAACAACACTTGCACGGGGATTCCCTAATAAAACAGTTTTTTCATGAGGAAATTCATTATACGCCTTTTGATAACAACATACAATCTTATCAACCTTTTTTATTAAAATTTTATTTGTCAATCCTATAATAGAATTTTGTTCATGAATCATTGTTGGGATTCCCATTTTAGCTGCTGCCAAAACAATTGAAGCACTCGGATATCCACCAAAACCAATCACAATATCGGGCTGAAAATCTTTTAAAATCTGTTTAGATTGTTTCAATGACTTCACAAAAATCATTGCATTTTTTATTTTCTGAAGAGGGTTTCCAACCAATCCTTTAACATGTAACCCTCGATATTCATAGCCCATTTGTGGAACAACTTGAGATTCTAAACGATCCGTTGTTCCAACAAATAAAAATTCTGTATTTTTATCCTGTGTCTTTATATAATCAACAAGAGCTAAAGCTGGATATAAATGCCCTCCAGTTCCTCCTGCACTTACGATAATTTTCATGACTAACTCACTCCCTACCTGACTATTATAACACACAATTCACTGATTTCGAGATATTAATTAAAATTCCTATACTCATTAATGTAATTGTTAAACTTGTTCCCCCATAAGACATCAAAGGGAGTGTTACACCTGTGACAGGAAATAACCCAACAACAACACCTAAATTAATCAGAGTCTGGATACCAATCATTGAAACAATTCCAATCATCAATAAACTCCCAAATAAATCTTTGACATTCTTACTGACTTGTAAAATTGTCTTAAAAAGCCATAAATATGCTCCAATTAATAATACTCCACCCAAAAAACCAAATTCTTCTGCTACAATAGCAAATATAAAATCAGTCTGTGGTTCAGGCAAATAAAAGTGTTTTTGAATACTCTTATCAAAACCTACACCTAGCAGCCCTCCTGGTCCAATAGCATACAAAGCTTGAATAGCCTGAAACCCACTCCCCAAAGGATCTTGAAAAGGATCAAGAAAAGAAAGAATTCTCTCCATACGATAAGGAGCAGATAAAATCATTAAAACAATCCCTACTACCCCTAATGCACCTAAAAACACAAAATAAATAAAGGGAAAAGGTGAAACAATAATCATTACAACAATACTGCATGCCATAACAATCCCACTCCCAAAATCTGGTTGCAACATAATCAAAAGAAATCCCAATCCCATAACCATTAATAGTTTTAAACTATAACGTAGTTTTTTCATTTGATAATAATTTTTCTCAATAAAAACTGCTGCAAAAATAATCATACCAATTTTAAACAACTCACTAGGCTGCAGAGCAAAAATACCAAAATTAAACCAGCTACGACTTCCACCTCTAACAACTCCAAGTCCAGGAATCAATACCAAAATAAGCAACAAGAAACAAACACCTATAATTTGTTTGTAGTACTTTTTATAAAGATGATAATCAATGCGAGAAGTCACAAACATGGCAATGACACCAATACATGCAAAAATAGCTTGACGCTTAATATAGTAAAAAGAATCATCATATTTATAGAGTGCCCATATATGAGATGAACTATAAACACAAATCAATCCAAAAATAACAATTGTTAAAGTTAAAGTAATAATCCGTTTTGTTTTCATGTTATGACCTCCATCATCTTATTTATATGTCAAAGGTCATCAAAAAAGAAGATATCTTTATATCTTCCCATAAAAACTATAAATTTAAATAATGCACGAAATCATTTATTCAATGAATTATTGTGTACAGGTATATAACAGCCAATTTTAGAAAAAAGATTGAAATATGTCCTTCATATCTCAATCTTACCTATCATTTTTTAATATATAACATTACTCTTTCATCATCTGTCGACTTGTCAAATAAGTCAGCAACATATATCCACCATAAATAATAACAATGAAAACGGTTGTCATCATAATGGATGGTAAAAGATTTTCTTCTCCAAATGACTGTAAGAAAAACTTACAAAACTCAATGCCAAATATAGAATGGATAACAGCCAAAATAAGAGGTGCTATAAAGAAGAGTGAAATTTGTGTGAATAATGCTTTATTTAACATCCTTTCATCAGTTCCAATTTTCCTTAACATCATATATCTTTCTTTATTATCAGCACTTTCACTTAATTCTTTTAATGCTAGAATTGCTGCACTTGATATCAAGAATATAACACCAATATAGATACCTATAAATGTCACCATTGTTCCAACACCAACACTTCCTTCATAGATACTTATTTTCGTTGAAGCATTGAGTTGAGTTAATCCTTTAGCATAAGGATGTTGAGCAAGTGATTGAACTTTTTCTTCAATCTTTTGTTTTTCAACTTCATCAGTAGCCTTATAATCAGCAATTAACACATTTTTCTCCTTATAATTTTCATTTATTGCCTGATCTGGAACAACAATAATTCCACTATTACTTTGGTTTGCACTAGGAGTTAAAAAACCATCCTGACATTCTTTATGTGCAGGTAAATACATTTTTCCTAAGAGTTCGATTTGAGTTCCTCTTTTCAATGCTTCATTACGTATTTCAATCATTCCACCAAAGTTAGCAATCACGATATACTCATTGTCCTGTAATTGATATGTTTGTTTCCCATATCTTTTTGCGACTTGATTATATTCGCTTAATCGCATGATTTTTTCTGCTGCATTTAATCTTAAATAAGGCATTTGAGAATGAACACTTGTTGCATAACTTCCTAATGTATCACCAAAAGTCAAATCATTTGTTGCATAGACATTAACAGTGATAACATCTTTCAAATTTTCATGAATAGAAAAATCAAGATTTACTAAAGTTTCGCTCACTGAAAGATGAGAATCAGCAATATCTTTTTGGCTATAAGGCTTCCCATTGGCTTTATTCCCTTTCAAATTCCAAGTCTTTTCAACATAAATATCAGTAGGTGATAATTCCTTTAAATTGGCTGTTGTGGCATTCTTCAAAGAAATTCCAGTTGAAAGCACACAGATCGTTACAAACAACATTAAACAAATCATCCCCATAGAGAAAACAGTTGTATTCATTTGACTGCTAAATTGTCTTAATGTAAATGTATTCAAGCCTTTATAATATGTTTTCTTTTTCGCCATAAAGATTTTTAATACAAAGCCTGATACTGACCAAAATATCAGAAATGTTGAAACAATTCCTAGTCCAATTGGAACAAAGATTTTTTCGGCTGTATCTAATTTTGTAATTCCAGCAGTCACAAGATAATAGGCATATCCCAGCATAATCATCCCAATGATAAAAACACCACTACACAACCACATGTTTTTCATTTTCACTTTTTCATTTTTGCGATGTGCTAACAGCAAATCAATTAACTCCTGTTTTCCAATAAAGAAAACATTAAAAATCATCACAACAATATAAATAACACCAAAATACAATATGGTCTTCAACATTGCTGATGAAGAAAAAACAAATGCAAAACGTGTCATATCAGCTTCAAACATACTGGCTACAAAAATACTCATCAATTGTGACAAAGCAACACCAATAACCAAACCAACTGCCAATGAAATAATACCAATAAAGAATGTTTCACATAAAAGAATACTTGAGATTTGACGTTTTCCCATACCTAAAGTCATATATATACCAAACTCTTTATTTCGTCTTTTCATTAAGAAACGACTCGCATAAACAATTAAGAAACCAAGAATAAAAGACACTAGCACGCTAACACCTGAAAGAATATTGACCATCATTCCAATAATCTCACGAGTCGAAGAAGAAACATTCAACATAACCGTTTGACTTTCAATTGAATTAAATAAATAAAAGATGGCAACACCCAAAATCAAGGTCATAAAATAAATGGTATAATCCTTAAAACTTCGTTTTATATTCCTTAAAGAGAGTTTCAATAACATATTATTCTCCTCCAAGCAATGTCACAACATCAATAATTTGATCAAAAAATTGTTTTCGTTCCTGATTCCCTCTTCTGAGTTCATTAAAGATTTGACCATCTTTAATAAAGATAACACGTGATGCATAACTCGCACTAAAAGCATCATGAGTAACCATTAAGATTGTTGTTTGAAGTTGTTCATTCAGTTTTTTTAGACTTGCCAGTAACATTTGTGATGAATGAGAGTCTAATGCTCCTGTTGGTTCATCTGCTAAAATCAGTTTTGGATCAGTAATTAAAGCTCTTGCTGAAGCCACTCTTTGTTTTTGTCCACCACTCATTTGATAAGGATATTTGTCAAGAACATCAGTGATATTTAAAGCTTGCGCAATGGCTTGGACACGTTTTTCAATCTCTTTAACTGAGACTTTTTGAATCGAAAGAGCCAGTGCAATATTTTCATAAGCAGTCAATGTATCAAGAAGATTAAAATCCTGAAAGATGAATCCAAGTTCCTCTCTTCTAAAACGATTCAAATGATTGCCTTTTAATTTTGTAATATCAGTTTTGCCAACATAAATATGTCCTGCTGTGACTCTATCAATCGTGGATACACAATTAAGCAAAGTCGTCTTTCCTGAACCGCTGGCTCCCATGATAGCCACAAATTCACCTTTATCAATGTTTAATGAAAGATGACTTAAGGCTTTTGTTAAATTAGATTTGTTTCCATAATATTTATCTATATTTTCAATTCTTAAAATAGGTTCCATTATACCTTCCTCCTTTGTCATCCTTATTATCTATTATTTTCTCGTTTTCAACCATCGATTTATATAACATAACCTTACAGATTTGTCATCTTATTTCACCACATCGTAATAATGATCTTTATGAAAAATAATCATCACTTTTGTATATTCATTTTGAACAGATTCAATATGTATTTGATGTCCTAAACGCTGACATAACCGTTGACATATATATAGTCCCATGCCAGTTGATTTCTTTTGAATTCTTCCATTATATCCTGTGAAACTCTTTTCAAAAACGCGCGGAAGATCACTTGGACAAATGCCAATACCATTATCCATAATCGTTAAAATAACCTGGTTATTGTCCTCCACAGCTGAAATGTCAATACGACTTTCCATCCTATGAGTACTATACTGAAAACTATTATTAAGAATTTGGTTGATAATAAATTCTAACCACTTAGAATCTGTTAAAACCATTTTATTTAAATCATGAAGACTGAGTTTTAATTTATGATGTATGAAGTAATCTTTATTTTTCATAATGACATTTTTCACAACCTTGGATAAAGAAGAACTTTTAATTAAATAATCTTTTTGACTATTTTCACAACGTACATAATAAAGAATTTGATCAACTTGATTTTCTAATTTGCGAACTTGTTCTAATATCTGTGGGCTCACATCACTTTTATGATTATGAACAGTTAATGTTAAATGTGCCAAAGGTATCTTGACTTCATGAATCCACATCTCAACGTAATCTTTAAAATCATTGACTTGGACATCTCTTTCATTCATCTTTTCTAACATTGATTTATTAATTGTATATAGTGACTGATAAAGAATTTTCCCATCTAGAAACCCAGGTTCTTTTATCAACTCACATATAAAATACTTTTGATCCAACTGTTCTAATTGTTTTTGATAAAAGCGATAAAAAGAAACTTGCCTGAAATAATCATAAAGAAAACAAATACTTATAAAAAATACAATCATTGTTATAATAAATAATATAAAAGCTTGATTCAATTGAAAAGCAAGCATCATCAATATCACCAATAACACCATAATCAAATGAATCAACAAATGGACTGCCTTATCCTTTATATACATCACAATCGTCATATCAAAATATACCCTAATCCCTTTCTTGTTTCAATCGCATCACCATAACCTAATGAGCGTAATTTATTTCTTAAACGACTCATATTAACAGTTAAGGTATTATCATCAACAAATTCTTCACTATCCCATAAATCCATCATAATTTCCTCACGACTGGCAATTTTCCCCTGATTCACAATAAGATATTTCATAATTAACATTTCATTCTTTGTTAAAATCAATGATTCATCATGACACTTCAAGATCCCTCGTTCTGGAACCAGCAATAAATCATGATATTTTAACACATTCACTTCATGATTCATTCTTCTTAAAACTGCCTCTATTCGCAACAATAATAAAGTCGGATTATAAGGTTTTGTAATATAATCATCTGCTCCAAAACTCATGCTTAAGACCTCATCAGTTTCATTATTTTGACTCGTCACCATAATGACAGGAATTTGACTCTCTTTTCTCAGTTCTCTCAGTAACATTTCACCATTCATATAGGGAATTCCAATATCCAATAATATTAAATCCGGACAAGTACTGATTATTTCTTCTTTAGCTCTTTGAAAATTCTGTAAAATAACGCCTTCATATCCAGCATTTTCTAATAAAAGTTTTAACTCACAGCATAACTCCGAATCATCTTCCACTATTAATATTCTCTTCATATTTCTCACTCCTTGTGTCTTTATTATACATGATTTTATAAGACATTCGCCTTACAAAATTGTAAGCAAAAAAAGAAAGCCGATAGAGCCTTCTTATCTTATTCAAATTTATTAACAATATGTTTGAACACATTTCCTCTTTCTTCATAACCACTAAATTCATCATAGGAACTTGTTGAAGGAGACAATAGAACAACATCACCACTTTTAGCAAGTTCTTTTGCTTTTATGATTGCATCTTTCATATATTTAACAATATCCGTATTTGGACACTTCATATCTTTAGCAAATCGTTCTCCTGCCTCACCAAAACAAATCAGATGAGAGATTTGTTTTTGATAATTTGCCATCTCTCTTAGATCTAATCCTTTTTCATGTCCACCCATTAACAATATCACTGGTTTTTCAAATGATTTTAATGCAATAATTGCAGCATCAGTATTTGTTGCTTTTGAATCATTATAATATTTAACACCCTGATATTCTCTAACAAACTCAATACGATGCTCCACCCCTGTAAAAGCAGCTAATGTATCATGAATAGATTGAACATCAATACCTGAATGAATACAGGCACAAATGGCAATCATCATATTTTGAATATTATGACGTCCTACAATTTTAATATCATCTAAATTGATAATATGTTGACCTTGATAATAAATAGCATCATTCTTGATCATACAATCAGCCTCTTGTTCTAATGAAAAGGAAACAATCTTAGCTTGTGGAGGATACTTTTGAAGATATTCTTTTAAGACCACATCATCTTTATTCTGTAAATAAATATCATTATGATCCTGATTCATATAAATCCGTGTTTTAGAAGTATAATACTCTTCTAATGATGCCATATAATCCAAATGATCAGGTGTCAAATTTATAATTGTTGCAACCCTTGGATGAAAAGCATCAATATCTAACAATTGAAAATTAGACATTTCCAATACCACATCATAATCACTCTTATGAAGCAAATCTTCATTTAAGACAAGTTCTGATAATGGCGTTCCAACATTTCCTGCTAAGCAAACCTGACGTCCTGCATTTTTTAAAATATCACGAATTAATGTAACAGTTGTTGTCTTGCCATTTGTTCCTGTAATAGCGATATAATTTTGAGGTTGAGACAAACGATAAGCTAACTCTATTTCTGTATATACAGGAATTCCCCTTTCTTTTAAACGCAATACAAATGGTTTATGATAATTAATACCAGGGTTTTTGACTACAAAATCAAAATCTCTTTCAAACAAATCATCTGGGTGACCACCCACAATCATTTCAATTCCACGAGCTATATATTCATCATAACACTCAATTTGCTCCTGAAGTGCAAATTCATTAACTGTAATTGTTGCATGTACAGCACTTAATAACTCCACAGCAGCCTTCCCGCTTTTTGCAAGCCCTAAAACCAAAACTTTCTTTCCACTTAACATCCTACATAACTCCTAACACAATACCAATAATTCCACAAATGAATCCTAAGAACCAAAATGAAATTACAACCTGCTGTTCTGTCCAACCTAACATTTCAAAATGGTGATGAATAGGAGCCATCTTGAAAACTCTTTTTCCACGTGTTTTAAACGATACAACCTGAATAACAACTGACAGTGTTTCCATTAAGAAAACGCCACCAATTAAAATAAGTAAAAGTTCTTGATTTGTTAAAACTGCTAATGCTGCTAACATACCACCTAAAGCAAGTGAACCAGTATCTCCCATAAAGATACGGGCAGGATGATAATTAAAATACATAAATCCAAGTAATGCGCCAACAATAATCATTGCATAAATAGCAATTTCATAATTTTTATTCATGATTGCAAAAATAACAAAGACTGAAGTTGCAATCATAGAAAGCCCAGTTGCTAAACCATCAAGCCCATCTGTTAAATTGACTGCATTACTTTCCGCAGTAAACATAATATAAACCAAGACAGGATAAAACCAACCTAAATCCACATTCATATGTAATAATGGAATTGAGATTGATGTATCAAAATCAGGAATAAAATATTTTGCTAACATATAAAATGCAATAGCCATTACAGACTGTAATGCATATTTATAAATAGGTTTTAATCCTTCATTTGTTTTTCTGACAACAATTAAATAATCATCTAAAAAACCAATTAATCCATACCCAACAAAAGCAAATGTTAATAAGTTAATATATGGATTTTGAAAGAATGAAAAATTCAAGATGTAAACAACCAATACAGCACAAAGAATAAAAACAATTCCTCCCATTGTTGGTGTTCCACCTTTTGCTTTATGAGACTCTAAGCCTTCTTCTCTTTCGATTTGGCCAAATTTTAATTTCTTTAAATATTGAATAGATTTAGGCATAACTGCCATGACTAAGACAAATGCCACAATAAAATTGATAACAATTTGTAAAAAGACCATTGAAAACATAATCATACTCCTTTACACGTATTTTACTTTTTACAATATATCATATTTTCCTCACAATAACAACCAAACAAAAGAAAAGATATGAAACATACAGCGATAATCTTCACTTAAGATAAAGGCAAACCAAAAGAGTGAAGATGCACTCTTCTCCACTCTCCTTTGCTTTATGAACTTTTGTTTCCTAACATAATCTTAACTTTCTGTCCATCCTCTATTTTTTCTCCAACACGTGGCAATTGATCGATAACATAATCTCCACTACCCATAAATTCAAATCCATAATTTTCACTCTTGACTTCTTTTTTAGATAACCCAACATAATTTTGAACATCAAAAGTTTTGACATCAGTCCATACATAAGCCTTTTCTTTTTGTTCAGTTACCTTCTTTACCCCTAAAGCTGGTAAAATATCAACTAACATTTTTCTTGCAATTGGAGCCGCAGTTGTACCCCCATATTGTACACAATTTTTTGGATTATCCATTGCCAAATACAAAACAATTTCTGGGTCATCAATTGGTGCAATCCCCAAGAAAGAAAGGATATATCCATTACCAGCATAAGTCCCATTCATAGCACGTTGAGCCGTTCCTGTTTTTCCACCAATACGATAACCATCTATATAAGCATTTTTACCTCCTCCATCAGTGACAACCCCTTCTAAGGCATCTCTTACTTTTGCAGATGTTTCTTTTGAGATAACTTGACGAAGTAACTTAGGTTGATTCTCTACAACAACTTCATGCGTTTTAGAATTATAAATTTTATTAACAATATATGGCTGATAGAGATATCCACCATTAATACAGGCACAGACTGCTCTCACAAGTTGAATAGGTGTAATAGATATACCTTGTCCAAAAGAAACTGTCGCTTGCTCAACTTCATTAAACTTATCATAATCAAACATAATTCCTGATGATTCCCCAGTCAAATCAATACCTGTTTTTTCAGTTAATCCAAAGTCTTTTACATATTTATATAACTTATCTTTTCCAAGACGTCTACCAATTTCAACAAAACCTGGGTTAGATGAATTCTGTAACACTTCCCTGAAAGTTTGTAAACCATGTCCACCTTTCTTCCATGATTTAATTCTTGCACCTTTGACAATTTCATAACCTTTGTCATAATACGTATCTTTATCCATATCAAAAAGATTTTCATTCAAAGCACTACTAAATGTAATAATTTTAAATGTTGAACCCGGTTCATATGATTTCCAGATTGGCAAGTTTCTATTATAGATCTCACTATCAGCATTTTTATAATCATTTGGATCATAATCCGGTTTAGAACACATCGCCAAAACCTTTCCATTCTTAGGATTCATTGCTAAACAGAGTATAGAATCTGGATTATATGTTTGATAAGCGTTGTTTAGCTCTCTCTCCACCACATCTTGAACACGAGAATCTATTGTTAATTCAATATCCATACCATTGGTTGGATAAATATAATCAGCTGGATAGATATTTAAATTTTGACTTTTGGCATTCATATAGTAATTAATACTTCCATTAACACCAGAAAGATATTTATCATATTTCAACTCTAGTCCAACCAAGCCCTGATTATCTATTCCTACAAAGCCTAGAGTTTGTGCTAAATAGTTTTTATGTGGATAATAACGTAATGTATCCTGTACTAAATAAACCCCTGGAAGTTTTAAACGATCTATTTGATAAGCCTTCTCCTCAGCCATCTGTCTACCCTCAGGCTGTATTCTTTCTACTGAAACTTTTTTCTTCACTTTCTCTAATATCTTCTCTTCTGAACATCCTAATATTTTTGCTAACTGTACAGCTGTATTGACAGGATCTTTCACTTGACTAGGAACAATAATTAATGAGGAAGTTGTCAAATTATCAACCAATACTTTTTGTTGACTATCATAAATTTTTCCTCTTGCTGCCTCTAACGGAAATCCCCTTTGCCATGATTCTGTAGCTTTTAAAGATAATTCTTGGTAAGCATAAAATTGGCTATAACCTAATCTTATAACTATAGCTGCAACAATAATTGTCATGACAATATTAACCCACTTTATTTTTTTGACCATTTTTGAAAAAATCATAGCATCACCCATACAGTTTATGTATGAAGATAAAAATATAGACTTCTTTTCTTTTATAGCGATAGTTTCACACAGTTTTATACCTTATCTTTAAAAAGCAATATCTTCTGTTCTTTATAAGTTAAATCTCAACTGATTTCTAGATATAAAATCTATGCTAGTTTACTATACAACGACTCTCCATCCCTTACATAACATTTTTCAAAGATACTGAAGCCTAGTTATATAGAACAAAAATAGAAAATTCATATGAACTTTCTATTTTGCTTGAACTTTAATTTCTTGATTTGATTTTAACTTTGTTCCTTTAGGAACATTTTGTTTATAGATTGTACCTACACCATCAAAAGTGATACGAACATCTGCCATAGCTGCAAATGCTTCCGCCTCTTTACGCGACCATCCATCCATAGATGGCATTGTAATATTTGTTCCATTTGTTTGTAAAAAGACTCTTGATTGAGATGAAACTTCTGTTTTTGCTTTTGGATATTGATCAATAACTGTATCACCATCACCTATCAACAATGTTGATAACTGATGTTTTGTAAGAATTGATTTTGCAAATTCAGTACTTTGATTCATATATGAATCTAACACAAATGTAGATGTTTCAACTTCCTTTACAGGTTGTGCATTGATCTTGTTTAATGCAGTTCTCACAACACCTTGAACAAGTTCAGCAGCAACTTTTGATGAAGCATTTTTTCCCTGATACCATAAAACAATAACAACTTGCGGATCATCATAAGGTGCTAAACCAGCAAAACTATTTGTATAAAAATTTTGTTTATATCCTCCAGTCTGTGCAACCTGACCTGTTCCAGTCTTTCCAATTAAATTGATATCATCCATATGATAAGAATAACCAGTACTTCCTTTAATATTAATAACACCACTTAATAAATCTCGCATTTTCTTGACAGTTTCATTTGTATAAATCTGCTTAGAATATTCAGTTTTTCCTTGATAAATTGTTTCATTCGTAGAACTATCAACAATCTTATCAACAAAATAAGGTGTTACCATTTTTCCATCATTGTTTGCAAAGACACTATAAGCACGTAACAACTGATAAGCTGTCCATGATGATCCTTGTCCAAATCCAGTTGTCAAATATTCAATATCTCTACCGACAACACCTTTATATCCTGCAAACCCTGATGCAGTACTTAACTTATCAACCGTTCCTGACTTAAAGAACCCTAAATCTTCATAATCCTGAAGTAATGAGACTCTATCATTCACAGTTCTTAACATATGACAAATAGCAGTATTACTTGAATAATAAAACCCTTGTTCATAACTGATTGTTCCCCAACCTTTACCACCATTATGGTCTTTTACGGAATCTTTTTTATTATTATTGTAATAAAACTTACCAGATTGATACTTGGTCTTTAAATTTAATCGACCATCATTTAGCCCATTTGCATAAACAAATGATTTAAAAACTGAACCTGGTTCAACTGCTTCATTTAAAAATAAATCTACATAGTTATCTATATCACGTTTATTGGGATCAAATGACGGATAATTACTCACAGCCAAAATTTTCCCAGTCTTTGCTTCCATAACTGCACAAGTTGCTTTTTCTGATTTTAATTTCTCAACCAGCTGCTTCATCTGTAAATCAAGTTCAGTTTGCACATCAGCATCAATTGTTAAATACATATCATTCCCTGCAACAGGTGCCGTTTCACTTAAAACACCATTAGGTAAAGTATAATTATTATTATCAACCAGATAAACTTTCTTACCATCTTTTCCACTTAATTCGTCATCAAATGCTTTCTCAAGACCCATTTGCCCAATAATTGATTTTGTTGTTTTTCCATTAATTTCATTTGTTAAGAGTTGAGCATATCCAACTTCATATGAAGCAAAATCGCCATATCTATAATTTCTGGTTGTAATTTCTTCAAATTCCAATCCTGGTAAACCTAATGCATCAATTTTATCTTTAACCAATGAAGAAAGATTGTTTCCATAACTTCCAAATTCAACCTGATATGTTTTTTTATTTAACTGTTCTAAAATCTTCGCTTTATCAACGCCTAAAATAGGTGCTAATTTCTTAGCAGTTTCTTCTTTATCCACAACATATGCAGGCTCTTTATCGACTGTCAATCTTGTTTCTGACAAAATGGCATATAATTTGTATTTTTTAACATCACTTGCGATAACCTGTTTATCACTAGAATAAATTGTTCCACGTTTGGCATACAACGTTTCTTCTTTTTGCTGACCACCACGATTTTCAGCATATTCCTTTATATTAGCTCCACTAACCAAATGTTTTCCTGTTGCTCCCAAATAAATAACATTTAGTACCATTAATATAATAATGAATGCAAAGACACATAACACGATCTTTGCACTCTGATTATTATTTTTTTGTTTTATAGTCGCCATCAGTCTCTTTGGACTCCTCTAACAGCAGTTGTCACAGTACTTTGTTTATAATCATATCCCTTTTTGCTTGCAACAGCTCTTAAACGTGTAAAAGAAGCAAGTTCCTGTTTTTGCATTGTTAATCCATCAATATCAGCCTGAATGACTGTGATTTCTTTTTCAAGTTCCTGACAACTAATATTCAATGATGACTCATAAGAATTGAGTGCAACAATTCCTAATACAAAAGCAGCAAAACTTACAATTAATAATCTTCTAGAAAATCTCGCAAATCCTGTTTCTTTTTTCTTACTTCTCTTCATTTTCATAAACCCTTTCTATAATTCTCAATTTAGCTGAATGAGAACGATGATTTTCTTCTAATTCTTTTTCACCAGCGACAATTGGCTTCTTTGTTATTTTTTGAAATCTAGGTTTCAAATACTCTGGAACAATAGGCATCCCCATAGGAAGTTGTGGTTGCTTTGTTACCTCATTAAAAGTATATTTACAAATCTTATCTTCTAAAGAATGGAAAGTAATAACAGCAATTCTTCCACCTACACAAATACAATCTAATGAATCATCCAAAGCCTTTTCAAAAACACTAAGTTCATCATTAACTGCAATCCTTAATGCCTGAAACGTTCTTTTAGCAGGATGACCACCTTTTCGTCTTGCTGGTGCTGGAATCGCTTCCTTGATGATTTCTACTAATTCAAATGTCGTTTCAATTGGTTTCTCTTGACGATGTCTTTCAATTGCTCTGGCAATTTGTTTAGAAAACTTTTCATCTGCATATTTATAAAATATTTTCACCAATTCATTGAATTCATATGTATTGACAATTTCATAAGCGCTTAATGTCTGATTACGATCCATACGCATATCTAACTTTGCATCATAGTTATAACTAAACCCTCTTTCACCATCATCAAATTGAGGAGATGAAACACCTAAATCAAAAACAATACCATCAACTTTTTGAACACCTAATTGATTCAATTCACTTTTCATATTTTTAAAGTTTGAATAAATAATTGTAAAATGGTCAGAAATTTGACTCAATCGCTTTGCAGCTACTTCAATAGCTACTTGATCTTGATCAAAACAATAAAGATGTCCAGTTGTTAATCTTTTTAAGATTTCCTGACTATGTCCACCACCACCAAGTGTACAGTCCACATAGATACCATCTTCCTTAATATTTAATCCTTCAATTGTTTCCTCTAATAAAACACTTATATGATTAAACATGCGTCTCTCCTTTACAGTTCAAATTCATCCAAATCTTCCGAAATATCATCAAAACTATCCTTATTATCATCATAGAATTGATCCCATGCACTCTGACTCCAAATTTCAACATGATCACCAACACCAACAATGACACATTCTTTTTCAAGATTTCCTTCTTGTCTTAATACAAGTGGAATATTAATACGTCCGAGTTTATCAAACTCACATTCACTCGCTCTAGAAGTCACTAAACGTATAAAAATACGAGTGCTTTTCTTTTTTTGTGGTAATGATTGAAGTTCATGGTAATAAGCTTCCCAGCCTTCCTGTGTATACAATGCGAGGCATCCATCATTGCCTCTTGTAACATAAACACACTCACCACACTGATTACGCATTTTAGCAGGGATACTTAAGCGCCCCTTTGCATCTATGTTATGTCTAAATTCTCCAAAGAACACTTAAAATCACCCACTTTATAACATTTCTATACATTCTTTAACACTTCATGCCACTATTATATAACATTTCATCCCCCTTGTACATAGAAATCACATGCCTTTTTTCTCTTTTTTAAACAAAAAAAGTAGCAGTTTCCCGCTACTTATCTTTGTTTTTTCAATTTTTTCCAATTAATAATATAATTCTATCATCCTTAATTCATCATTATAGGAATAAGTTGCATTTTCATTCCAACATTTGTTTTGACTTAAAACTTGATATCCCAAATAAGAAGATTCAAGATTTCTTTTCACTTTTTGATAAACATTGTCATTGATACATTTTATTTCTGCTACTCTGCTTTTATTTTTTAATCCTCTATTCACTGCATAAGATAAAACACTTTCATCATACTTTTCCATATAACATTTTTCATCCTTAAAAACATTGATCTGGTATTGTTGAGTCTTTTCATAAGGAACTTCAGGCTGATAGCACTTTAACATGTCTTCGCTACTCATCATAAAATACCCTAAACAGGCATGTTCTGAATTCTCATGAACAGCATCTCCCCATGTTGGATCACAATAATAATAGTCACCACTCAGATGAATCATAACCCACGCATGCCCGTCCCCATTCAATGTCTGAGAACGCGTTTCTTTAGCAGTTCCAACAATATAGGCATTTTCTATTCCTAACTGATTTAAAAGATACTGATATCCTCTTGCATATCCAGCACAGACTGATTTTCCATTAGCCAAAGCACTTACCATATTTTGATTGTTATCAACACCATCTTCATAAACAACATTTTCAACAATATAATTATATGCAAGTCGCGCTTTTTGCAATTGTGAAGTTTCTTTCTTAGCCTCATTTAAAAAAACTTCAGTTTTCTTTTCAATATCTTGATTCATTTTTTTTACTTCGTCTAAAGAATAGTCATATAGAGGTAAAAACTGTATAGTTTGCTTGTTTTCCTGATATTGAAACTGGGAATTAACATAATAGAGTTCTCCGTGGTCATAAATAACTTTTGTAAAAATATCTTTTACTTTTTCAATATCTTTTTCTTCTAAAGTCACTTCTTCTTGGTGCTGACTTAAAACATAATATATTCTTTGATACGTCTTTTGTTCAATTTCATTTAATTGATTATAAAAATATTGGTAATCCTTATTTTTCTGAAAAGCTTGTTCAACCGCATTTAAATCCAACACTGGAATTTCAAGAAATTCTCTTCCTACTATAACCCCAATTGCCATTCCTATAATCAATACCAAAACAATCAAAAGCATGCCTCTTTTACGTTTTCTCATATCAAATCCTCACTTTATCCTCATTATAAACTATTCTAAGCATTCGATTAGCAAAATATTCATCCTCATCTCATAAATTTAACCAATGCTTCTTTATTTAAAAACATTTATACTATTCATTTTTTAAATAAAAAAAGCCCTTTAATAAGGGGCAGTTTTTATAACACTTTTTGTCCGTTGTAAGTTCCGCAATGTTTGCATACTCTATGAGATAATTTGTATTCTCCACATTCAGGGCAAACAACTACAGCTGGTACTGTTAACTTGTCATGTGTTCTTCTTTTGTTTCTTCTTGTTTTAGAAACTCTTCTTTGTGGTACTGCCATAGGTACACCTCCTTATTCTTTATCCTTAAAATAATCTTTAAGTTTGGCAAGTCGAGGATCAATATAATCTTCATCCTTACCTTCATCTTTTTCATTTAATACTTTCCAACCATTGCCTTCGGTTTTCAAAGTTGCGCCATCTTTAACAACACGCATGGGAACATCCATCATAATTTCCTGAAAAACAACAGGAGTTAAATCAACAGTATCCCTTTTAACCTCAATAACATCTTCATCATCTAAAGGTTTATAAAAAGCAAATACAGTTGCCGACTTAATATCAAATGGGTAATCCACATCTTCTAATGAAACGGCACATGGTAGAATCATTTGACCTTTTACTTGAAAATCAACGTATAACTGATGATTTTTCATATCTAGACATCCTCGTCCTACAACATGAACATCTTTCAAACCATTGACTTGTGATAAATTATGAAACATTTCTGATGGAAACGTAAGTGTTTCATCAAAATCAAAACATCCATCTTTTTGTTTCAAAATCCATTGTAAATTCCATTTCAAAAAAATCACCCTTTACACCGCATAGTTGATTATATATAAAACAACCAAATATGTCAATCAAAATTTCGCATAATTCGTTGAATTCCTCACTTCTTTTAATCAATTCTATGCTTTCTTATAAAACTATGATAAACTAAGCAAAAAGAGGTGTCAATATGAGAGTTTTAGGAATCATTGTAGAATACAATCCATTTCATAATGGACATATTTATCATATACAGCGTTCCAAGACAATAACAAAATGTGATTATACAATTGCAGTCATGTCTTCATCATTCGTTCAAAGAGGTGAACCGGCTATTATAGACAAATGGACACGCAGTCGTTTAGCCATTGAATTTGGAGTAGATATCGTATTAGAATTACCCTTTGTATATGCTTGCCAGAGTGCTGATTATTTTGCCAAAGGGGCAATTGATTTATTACATGCTATTGGTGTGACAGATATCTGTTTTGGAAGTGAAGATGGTCGCATTGAAACATTTATGGATATTGCTTGCACTATTGAAATGCATCAAGAAGACTATAATATGCACATCAAGCATTACATGCAAGAAGGTTTGCGTTATCCTGATGCCTGCAACCAAGCACTAAGACAGATTATGGGAAAAGAAATCACAACACCTAACGATTTATTAGGATTAAGTTATGTCAAAGAAATTGTATCTCATCATTACGCGATAACACCCCACTGTTTTGCACGTACAAATGATTATCATGATACCAAGCTGCAGGATATTGCCAGTGCATCTGCTATTAGAAAGGCTATTTATGAAAAAAAAGATTTCAAATCAACACTCCCTCATCCTGAATATTATCAGAATGATTTGTTTTTTCTTCAGGATTTCTACCCTTATTTAAAATATCAAATCATGACTTCAACCCCCAAAGAACTTAGACAATACCATTTGGTTGAAGAAGGTTTAGAAAATATTTTAATTTCTCAAATCCATAAAACAAATTGTCTGGAAGAATTACTTGGTTGTTTGTTATCAAAAAGATATACCAAACCACGCATCCAAAGAATGCTTATTCATTTATTAATGAAAAACACAAAACAGCAAATACAGGCAGCTATGAAAATCGATTATTTAAGAATTCTTGCTATGAATGAACAAGGACGCCAATATCTCAATATCATAAAAAAAGAATGCCCTTATACAATCGTTACAAACTTCTCTAGATATCAGCATCCAGCACTAGAGATAGAATTCAAAGCAACACGTCTGCTTTCCCTACTCTCTCAACAACCTTATGATCTCATCAAAAAAGAATACGCAAGTATTCCTTATATTAAAGCAGATTAAGTTCTTCTAAGATTTGAATTCCTTTTGCAACAGCACCTTGTTCATTGGTTACCTCCAATGCATAAGATGCTTTTTCTTTTACCAGTTCTGATGCATTCGCTGGGGCAAATGAATATGGAAATGATTCTAGCATTCCAATATCATTGAATCCATCACCAAAAGTTGCCACTTCATAAACAGATAATCCTTTCTCTTTTAAAACCTCTTTTAGCATACTCCCCTTATCATGAACATCACTTGTAATCTCTATATTCTCTTCAAATGATGAAGAAATATGTAAATGATTAATATCTTTTAAAAGTTTCTCTACACCTTGTACACTTTGATAATCAATATGTCTAGCATCTATCTTTAAAGGCAATGCTTTAGACTTATACAATTCATCAACTGTTTTAACTTCATGAACATTTTTAAGAAAACCAGTTCTTGTAAAAAACGGTGTCTTTGGTAATAAAGAAGGATCATCAATACCTTTTGATTTCATCAATATCTTCTGATGTCTTAAAAAATAGGTTTCTTTATCTTCAAAAATATATTTTCCTTGCTGAGTATGAACCGAAATATGATATTCATATTCTAACAAAATAGCCATAATCTGTTCAAAAGACTTTCTTTCCATTGGATAATAGCGATTGATATGACCATCATAACTTCTATATTGAGTTCCATTATTTAAAATCAAAGAATTATAAATTCCTTTGCTTTGACATATATCCTCAACCATATCAAACCCACGTCCTGTCGCAAACATAAATTCAACACCCTGATCACTTTTTTCTAGTATCTTTTGATAGCTTTGTTCATCAAGCGTATTATCCTTATTTAAGATTGTTCCATCCATATCACAAACAATTAATTTAATCATTTTTTCCACCTCTCTACGTTCCCTTATTTTAACATAAGTAAGCAGTGAATGAAATCAAAAAAATTATCGAGAAATGCTAGGCAAGGGATAGGAAATATGATATAAATTATTATTGTGAGGTGAAAACATGGACGAAAAAGAAGTTTTACAATCTGTGAATGAAATTGGTTATTTATTACTAAGACATGGTGCAGAAATCTATCGTGTCGAAGAATCTTTACAACGTATGTGTGAAGGATTAGGATTTAAAAATGTTGAAGTCTTTGCAATACCTTCTTATTTTACATTATCATTAACATTGCATGATGGTACCCCTTATCATGTTTCTAAACGTGCACGTTCAAATCGTATCCATTTAGATCATCTCTATGAATTAAATTGTTTAGTAAGACAAATTAGTAATGGAGATATAGAGCTTCACAATATTCAAGAAAAAATAGAAAACATAAAATCACAAGAATTAAATTATCAATTAATATTGTTAGGATATATTGTATCTGCTGCCATGTTCTGTGTATTTTTTGGTGGTGGTGCCATTGATATGGTTGTTTCAGGAGTTATTGGTTTCGTGTTATATTACTTTATTTATCTACTAGAAAAGCTGAGGATTAATGGTATTGTTCGAACTATCTTATCAAGCATGGTTTTATCTACGATTGCTATTCTAGGAAATAAAATAGGAATTGTTGAGAATCAGCAATCTGTCATCACTGGAACACTCATGTTGTTAGTTCCTGGAATTGCAATTACCAATAGTCTTAGAGATATTATTGGTGGAGACTTCATTTCTGGACTTTCAAGGATGATTGAAGCGATTTTGATTGCTGCCAGTATTGCAATTGGAGTTGGTGTTATGATGATGCTATTGAGAGGTGCTTAATATGAACGAAATCATTCAATGCTTATCAGCCTTTGTAGGTTGTCTTGGTTTTACATTTATTTTTCGTATTCATAAAAATATAAAATTTGCATGTGTTGGTTCCATTGTAGGTACATTAGGTTGGGTTATTTACCTTGCCACACAATTCCTAGACAATATCTTTATACAAAGTTTTATTGCAATGTTATGTGTTGCTCTTATTGCTGAAATGATGGCACGCCATTATAAAGCTCCAGCTACAATTTTTATTATCATTGGTTGTTTCCCTTTAGTTCCAGGAAGTGGAATCTATTACACAATGTTATATGCAGTACAAGGATTAAACAATCTCTTTGCTGAAAGTTTTTTATCCACTATTGGAATCAGCATTTCTATTGCTTTAGCAATCTTAATATCTTCTACAACATTACAAGTCTATAAAATTATAAAAACAAAAAATTATGCAAAAATTGAATAAGACAGATTCTCATTGAAATCTTTTTTACTCAAATTAAAAAGGTAATAAAATTTATTACCTTTTTTTATTACCCTCTTAAATGAGCATTATATTCTGATTTCACTACTGCTAAAATATTTTCCATAACATCATTAATTATTGTATCTTCTAATGTTTTTGTAGGATCTTGGAAAGTTAAAGTAATAGCTACAGATTTCTTTCCTTCCTCAATATGTTCACCTTCATACACATCAAAGATTTCAGCTTTTGAAACTAATTTTTTCCCAGCCTTTTGAATCGAACGAACAACATCATATGTTTGAATATCTGTATCCATAACTAATGCAATATCTCTATTAACAGAAGGGTATTGCGGAATTGATGTCACTTTTAGTGCTTTTGTCTTTAGATTTAATAAAGTGGATAAATTCAATTCAGCAACAACCGTTTCCCCCTTAATGTCATATTTCTTTGCCATCAAAGGATGAATTTGTCCAATCACACCAATAATTTGTTTTCCCATCTTGATATAACCACTTCTTCCTGGATGGAAATTCTTATTATCAGCTTCTACTCTTACTAGACTATAACGTGATTCCTCAATACATAATTTCTTAAATAGAGTTTCAACAAATCCTTTCACCAGGTAAAAATCAACATTTCTATGAATTCCAGCCCAAGGAACACTATGATAAACTCCATGACATGCAATTGCTAGAGTTGTGATTTCATCTTTTGCATAAGTGTTTGAAATTTCAAACAGGCAAACATCCTTAGAAGCATGTGATTGATTATAATTGATGACTTGTAACAATGAAGGTATGACTGATTTTCTTGTGACACTACGTTCTTCGCCTAATGGTGACATTAATTTCACCTGTTCATCTAATGGATGAAATAAGTTGAAATCATTAACAGTCGATGGTGAAGTCAATGTATATGTTAATGTTTCATGTAGTCCCAAATCAACAAGAACATCTCTTATAAACCTTTCATTGCTTTGTTTTGGTGTTAAATTTCCTCTCGTCATTTCCATCAAAGGAAGTGTTGAAGGAATATTATCATAACCATACATTCTCGCAACTTCTTCAATCAAATCAGCAGCCATAGTTATATCATTACGATATGTTGGAACAACAACCTCAAAAGTCGATTCTTTTAAAGTATAAGAGAAACTTAAACGATCAAAGATATCTTGAATCTCATTCAACGCAATCGACATTCCCAATAATCCATTAATCTTATCCTGAGAAACAGATACAATCTTTTCTGTCACATTTAAATCAGTTGATACAGTCTTATAAATTTCCCTAGCATCAGCTTCTTGTACTAATAAATCAGCACAGCGATCTAAAACATGAAAACTATTTGCTGTATTCAATGCACCTTTAATATAATGTTGAGAAGCATCAGTTAATAAATTCATACGACGAGCTGTATTACGTAAAGTTGCTCCATCAAATGTTGCAACTTCAATCACAATATTTCGAGTATTGTCATCAATCTTCGTATCATTTCCTCCCATAACCCCAGCTACACAACCAATACCTTGATCAGTAGAAACAATAATATCTTCTGGCAATAATTCATACTCTTTTTCATCTAAAAGAACTGCTTTTTGATGAAAACCAGTTTTAATAACAAAAGATTTCTCTTTCATCTTATCATAGTCATACATATGAATAGGTTGACCAGTTTCTAGCATGACATAGTTAGAAATATCAACAATATTATTAATAGGCTTAATTCCACTTGCTAATAAATGATTTTTTAACCACTGAGGTGATTCTTTTGTTTTCACACCTTTGATTAACTTAGCTCCAAAGAAAGGACACAAATCAGTTTCTACAATAACTCGAATGTCACTATCTAATTCATCATATTTTTTAACTTCAGGTAATTTCACTTTTCTGTTTAATACCGCAGCAACTTCATAAGCCAATGAAGTCATTGCCATACAATCACTACGATTAGGTGTCAATCCAATATCTAAAATATAATCTTTCAATCCTAAATAAGATAATGCCTCTTCACCTAATGGAGCCTCTTCATCTAAAACATGAATACCCGCTTTATCCTCTTCCTTTAAAAGACGTGCATCTAATCCAAGTTCAGCAATTGAACAAATCATACCATTAGATACTTCACCTCTAATTTTTCCTTCTTTAATTTTAAAACCTTCACCTAAATTACAGCCTGGTAATGCAACAATGACTTTTTGACCAGCAGACACATTAGGAGCACCACAAACAATTTGTGTGACAACGCCTGGTTTCACTTCTACTTGACATACATTCAAATGGTCACTATCAGGATGTGGCTGACATTCTTTAACATACCCTACAACCAATTGATCACCATGTGCTAATTCATGCATTCCTTCTACTTCTAATCCAATACGTGTAATCATTTCTGCAAGAGCAGCTGGATCTTGATCACTAATATCTACATATTCATTTAATAATTTTAAACTTGCTTCCATGCCCTTACCCCTTTCTTCCAAACTGATTTAAGAATCTTAAATCATTATTATAAAAATCTCGAATATTATCAATGTTATATTTTAACATTGCTACACGTTCTAATCCAATTCCAAATGCAAATCCCTGGTAAACTTCTGGATCAAAACCACACATTTCAAGAACTCTAGGATTCACCATCCCTGCTCCTAAAATTTCAATCCAGCCAGTATGTTTACACATCGGACACCCTTTTCCCTCACAGTTATGACAGCTAATATCAACTTCAACACTTGGCTCTGTAAATGGGAAATAAGAAGGTCTTAAACGAATTTTACGTTTTTCACCAAACATTTTTTTAGCAAAGACTTCTAAAGTTCCTTTTAAATCAGCCATAGTAATATTCTTATCAATAACCAATCCTTCACATTGCATAAATTGATGTGAATGTGTTGCATCATCATCATCTCTACGATATGTTTTTCCTGGACAAATAACTTTAATTGGTCCTTTTCCTTCGGCTGCAATCATTGCATGTGCCTGAACTGGTGAAGTATGTGTTCTCATTAATGTATTTTCATCTATATAGAAAGTATCCTGCATATCTCTTGCTGGATGTCCTTTTGGCAAATTCATTAACTCAAAGTTAAAATGATCACTTTCAACTTCAGGTCCTTCTGCAATCTGATATCCCATTCCTAAAAACAATTCTTCAATATCATTTTTAACAACTGATAAAGGATGCAAACTTCCTAATGGCAAAGCAGTACTAGGTAAAGTAATATCAATATTTTCACTTGCCAATTTTGCATTCATTTCTGCTTCTTCTAAAGCTACCTTTTTATTTTCAATAGCTTGTGTAATTTCTTGTTTTACCTTATTAGAAACTTGACCAAAAGTTGCTCTTTCTTCCTGATTCATATTTTTCATAGATTTCATAGCCGCTTGCATTGGTCCTTTTTTTCCTAAATAAAAGACTCTTAAATCATTTAAATCCTTTAATGATATACAATCATGAATTTTAGCAAGAGCTTCTTCTTTAATCTTTAATAACTCGTCCATATTGTCCTCCTTCAAAATAAAAAATCGTTCCAGCTAGGAACGATTATAATCGCGGTACCATCCTAATTCATAACAAATTCTGTTATGCACTTGATTCACAGTAACGTTGTGTTGACGGCGATGATTAGTCGCACTCCAAGGTGAATTCAATAAATACATTGTAAGAAAACTCTCAGCTTACGTTTTCCTCTCTGCTACAAATTCTCTATCTACTTATCCTCTTCATCGTGTTTACTTCCCATATTATAGCCAAAATTCTTTATAAAAACAAGTCTTTTTTCAGTTATCATAAATATCCTACAAAATACTAACAAACACATTACTTTGATATATGATTTAAATCAAATTTATCCACCTTATTATATAACTTCATAAAATCGGAATCTAAATCATTGACATTTTCATTATAACTCTTATATGAGCCTGACGGTGTCACTGCCGCCTCTAGAAACTCTTCATACATATCAAACATCTCTTTAAGAGTTTCATATTTATCTTCTAATCCTTCAGGTGGATTTTTCATTTTATCCATAATTTCTTGAGTTTCATCAATATGCAAACTTAAAGCAACTCTATCATTCATAACAGTTTGATCTTTTGTCATATTTGTAAGTGCTTCATTAAAATCAGAAACAAATTTACCATTTGGTTTTACATATTTATCCGTTTTTGTATCAGATGTCTCCCAGATAGCATTTGACCATACTTTCAAAGTCAAATTACATACTTTTTCAGCATTTGCTGCTCCGCCTAGCATTTTTATTTTTAAAACCCCAATATCATCAACATATTGATTATAATTCATGACATATTCTTCTCGTGCCTTATTATCCAAATAAGTCTTCATCCCAAATCCAATTCCAGCAATAGCTAATAATGCAATGAATCCAATAATAATTAATTTATTCTTATTCATTTGTTTTTTAACTTTGCTTGACTGATTTGTCACATCTTCTTTTACTTCGATATTCTTAGACTCAACCTGCTCTCCATCTCCCACTTGTTCCTTTTCATTTAAAGGTGCACCACAATACGGACAAAACGCTGTTTTCTCCTCTAATTCTTTCCCACATTTATTACAATTCATATTTATTTACCTTCTTTCCCTTACCTATTTTATTATAACATAATCATTCATATTATCAACTTACATTAAAAAACTCTATTTATAAAAAATAAAGTTCTTTAATCATTTTATTTTCACTTATCCCAGCATTCACTATTTGGAATCCCCAATTCTCCTGGGTGAAAAACAGGGTTCTTTCCTTGACGTTTTTGTTGTTGATAATCTTTTAAAGCACTGAATGCATAACGATGTAAATATAAAATAACAACAATATTCATTAATGCCATAAATCCCATTAAAACATCTGCTAAATCCCATATCATCGAAAAATCAGCTTGTGCCCCAAAGAAAATAACTGCAATCGTTACAAGTCTAAAAACAAACAATAAAGTTGGATTGTTTTTTATAAACTTCAAATTACCTTCAGCATAACAATAATTTCCAATTAAAGAACTAAATGCAAATAGAAAAATAGATATTGTAATAAAATGAATTCCAAATTCTCCAATTTCATTGTAAACAGCCATTTGAACATAGGGCATACCAGTAAGGCCTTCTTCAATTCCAAAATTCAAAAGAATAAATGCCGTTGTTGTACAAACAAGCATCGTATCAATAAATACGGAAATCACCTGTACAAGCCCCTGTTTAACAGGGTGTGAGACATCAGCAGTGGCTCCAGCATTAGGTGCTGACCCCATTCCTGCCTCATTACTAAATAACCCACGTTTAATCCCATACATAACACATGAACCTGTAAATCCACCAAAAATAGCTTTGGTATCAAACGCATTTTCGAAGATCATTGCAAATAAATGAGGCAATTGATTGATGTTCATGAGAGTAATATAAATTCCCAATAAAATATATAATCCTGCCATAACAGGAACAATTCGAGAACTCATAACACCAATGCGATGAACACCACCAAAAATAACAAATGCACTGGCAATACTTAATATTGTTCCTACTAATAAGGCACATAACTGTTCATTATCAAAATAGTAAGCCATTGCACTACTTACATTATAAGATTGCAGTCCATTAAACCCAAAGATAAAACAAGAAATAAGCAACACTGCAAAGACAATTCCTAAAAAACGATTTCCTAAGGCTTTTTCAATATAATAAGCCGGTCCTCCACGAAATACTTCACCATCTTTTTCTTTATAAATCTGAGCAAGCGTCGATTCCACAAACGCACTTGCACCGCCAATCAAAGCAATAACCCACATCCAAAAAATAGATCCTGCACCGCCTGCTGCCAATGCTGTCGCAACCCCTGCAATATTACCAGTTCCAACCCGTGAAGCAGTAGATATCATTAAGGCTTGAAAAGAACTCACACCATCTTCGCTATGAGCTTTTTCTTTCAATAAAGAAATACCTTCCTTTAACATTCGTATCTGTACAAAGCGTGTCTTCAACGTAAAATACATACCTGCCACAACCAATAAAATAATTAGAATATTACTGTATAAAAACTCATTTAACCATGATAAAATTTCTTTCATAACTCAACCTCTTTCCTTTATTCTTCCCATTTCTTGGGTCCTAATCAAAAAGACATGAAAAAAGGCACGTAGCAAAATGCGTGTCTTTATTGATTGAACTTTATTCAGTATATCACAGAATATACATATTGTCTCATTTTTTTATATTTATCCTTTCAATAAATATAAATTTGACCAAAAACTCCATATTCATTTCTGACATTAAAATATATTCTTTTGTCAAATAAACATATCCAAACTTATTGACATTTCCTCTTTTTCCACAATCATCATTAGAGTTCTATTTTTGAAAATGATACATTGTTATAGCAGAAGCTATACCAACATTCAAAGATTCTACTGTTTGAATAGGAATATATAAACGATGTTGACATAATTCTAAAATTTCATCACAAACACCCTGACCTTCATTACCCATAACAAATGCCATTTTATCTTTGACCTGATATGTTTCAATTGAAGACGCATCTCTTAAACAAGTCCCATAAACATCAACCCCCTGATGCTTTAAGAAAACAATAGCATCTTTTAAATTCATAACGCAGACATTCATTTGGAACAATGCCCCTTGGGTAGCACGAATCACTTTATCATTATATAAATCCACACAATCTTCAGACATAATCATTTGATCATAACCAAATGCCAGTGCAGTTCTCATCATTGTTCCAACATTCCCAGGATCCTGAACACGATCTAACAATAGATATCTCTGACCATCTTCAACAATAAGACTGTGATTATTCTGACGACAAATTGCCATTATAGGTTGAGGTGATCTTGTAAAAGCTAATTTATTCATAACATTTTGAGAAACATGCAATGTTTCTTCTTCAAAGTCATCAGATAACGTTGTAATAATCTGAAGAATAGAATGCTTTTTACGAGCTTCTTCTATTAAATGAAAACCTTCAATAAGAAACATTTTCTTTTCATCTCTATATTTCTTTTGTTTTAATTTGACAATTTCCTTAATTGTTTCATTTTGTAAAGATGTAATCATACATGTTTCTCCTTCAACCGTTTTAATCTTTCTTTATAATCAGGCATACGCTTTGCTATTTCCTGATAGAAAAGCGTTGAATGATTGGCTTGTAAAAAATGTGTTAATTCATGAACAATAACATAATCAATCAACTCTTTATCAAGATGAATCAAAGAAAGATTAAATGAGACCTTTCCTTCTTTATAATAGCAACTTCCCCATCTTCCTTTGTATTTCTTAATTTCAATCCTTGGCATATTTAAATCAAAATCATATGCTAAATAATAAATTATTTTTTCTTCTATATAATTAAGTAAAATCCGTTTTAAATAGTTTTCTACACATTGTGCAATATTTTGATGATAAACATAGAGATATTGTTCATGGACTTCACATTGATACTGTCCTACCGCTCGTAAACGAATGATATAGCGTGTGTCAAAAATGTCAACATATCCATTTTCCTGATAACAGGCATATTCCTCATAATTATGAATTAATGGTAGCAGTTTTTCTTGATATTTTCGGATATTATCTTCAATAAGTGAACGTGGTGTATAGTAAGGTGCACTGACAACCAGTTTTCCTTGTTTAACACGCATACGAATGGAATTCATATGCTTATAAATAACATCATAATATATTTCTTCTTGATTTAATATAATTTGATAACTTTTCATAAAACTCCTGTATAAACTCCTTGCATTTATCCAATATTATATAAGAAAGGATGATATTATGCGCGAAGCACTCTTAATGAACTTAAAAGGCTTTTCAGCCTCTGACTTGCAAAAGACTATAGATGAAGGTATTGCCTCAAAAGAAGAAACTATTTTAATTGGATTAGGTGTTCTTTTTGAAGAATACTATAACTCTTTAGACAATTCTTCTAGACAACAATTTCTTCAAAGTTTGTCTTCTTTACTTTAGACCAGATTCTGGTCTTTTCTTTATTTTATTTAATAGTTTATGTGTCCAAGTAAAAAGTTCAGGTGTTCTTTTCCACATTTCTTTAATCATTCTCAAACTTATTAATACAAATAAGAAACATAAATTATATTGAAACAAATCTAAGATTGGAACAAAGAAAATGACAACACTGATGATAATTAAAATGATACAAGGAACAAAAGTCACTTTTTCTTCATATATATCATATAAAATCTTTGACATCTCAAAAACAATATAGTCAAATACCCAAGTCAATACAAAATAAAGTGTAGTATAAATATCATAAATCAAAAGACGTTGTAATGCTTGTGCTAATGAACATTGATAAAACTGCATAAATGAAATAATATATGCTAAAAGAGCTCCTAATAAAGTTGCTAATGCATTTCTAAACATATAGATTGTCATCAAATCTTTTTTTATTGTTTTATCCATTTGAATCTACCACCTTTATTGTTCCTTGAAGTTGAATCATAAAAGTATATGGTTGAGCTTGGGAATCATCTTGAGTCAAGGTCACAACACAACTTAATGTGCGTCCAAGAAGTGAATCCTGTTCATCATAATAGGCCACTTGTTTATCATTACCTTTTAATATATCAGCTGTCTTACCTTTTACATATGCAAATCTTTCATAATCATTAATATCATCAACCTGACCATTATCCTTTAAATACATATAATCAATAGTTATATTTGGATACTTTTTATCAATATCCTTAACAGAGCAAGAGAAATCTCCTGTTTTCAACCATGATGGTGTTGCATAAACATTTCGAATAGCATATTCTTTATTTCCACCATTAAAAACTGTCATGACTTGATTCTTCATAACTATATCTTCATCATAAACTGTTTTGTTATTTCTTATAATTGTCATATGCATCATAACATCAGCAAAATCATCATCATAAAGTTGCTTAGTTGTTTCAACTTCCTCAAGTGTAAACACTTCATTATCTGTTTTCATTTTTGTCTCTTGTTCATATCGATATTCTTCTTTAGATGTATTGACAACAAAAGTTGTTCTCACAAGATCACCTTTTAAAAAGAAGCGATCCTCTAAAGCCATAACTCTTGCTTTACCATTTTTTTGAATACGATCATTTTTATAAAATTCATAGCCATCAATAAGGACTGAATCATTTTCACCTGCAAAACAATACTGATAATCAGCAACATTCACATACGTATGAAACATAAAATTATCATACCAGAGAAACAATGTTGAAACCAGCATACATAACAATATTCCTGACAATATTAATTGTCTTTTTATTTCTTTATTCATCTCATCACCGCATTTATTATATAAGTTTTTAAAAGAAAAGGAAAGACCTTTTGTCTTTCCTTATGAAGAACCAAGTTTTACATTCACTGTAGATGTAGAACCATTACGGTTAATCGTTAATTTTACAGTATCTCCTGGTTTTTTAGAATAGAGTTTTGTTAAGAAATCTTTATATGATTCAATTTCTTCATTATCAAATTTTGTAATAACATCGCCAGTTTGAATTCCTGCTTTGCTGGCAGCTGAATCATTTTGAACATCTGCAACATAAATACCCTTATTCAAATTTGTTTGAATACGATACATATATAATTCATATGAAGAATATCCATCTAATGAAACGCCAGAGATTCCCAATGTTGGTCTATTCACTTTACCAGTTGAAATAATTTCTTCAACCATCTTAACAGCATCATTAATTGGTAATGCAAACCCCATACCTTCAACAGATTCAGATGAATATTTCATAGATGTAATACCTACCAGTTCACCAACTGCATTGACAAGTGCTCCGCCACTATTACCAGGGTTAATTGCAGCATCAGTCTGAATAACATTCATATCCCAATCCTCTTTACCATCATTGTTTAAATCAACAGAAACAGTACGTTTAGGAGCAGACACAATCCCCTGTGTAACAGTTCCTGCATACTCAATACCCAATGGACTTCCAACTGCTAAAACAGTTTCACCAGCATCTAATAAATCAGAATCTCCAGTTTTAAATGCAGTGACATCAAAATTGACTGTCATTTTTAAAACTGCAATATCTCCATATTTATCACTACCTATCAATTCAGCCTTCACAGATTCTCCATTGGAATAAATAACTTCAATCGATTGAGCAGATTCAATCACATGATGATTTGTAATAATATATACTGTTTTACCATCAATTTTATAAATTACACCACTTCCACTGCCTGATAATTTATTGTTTTGATAAACTGCAACACCAACAGTAGATTCTTTAGCAGCTTCTATAACTTTTGTTAAATCAGATTTCACATCATAATTAACTGTTTGAACTTTGGCATTTGATGTTCCATTTGTAGAACTTCCACCTTGCGTTCCAAGGACTTTATACATCAAAAAACCATTGCAAGCAAGCGATACAACCAATAAAACAACAACAATTGCTTTAAACAACATATTTTTATCTGGATTTTTCTTCTTTTTTTCTTTATGCACAGGACCACCCATATTTCCTTGATACTGCTCCTTTGAAGTATCTATAGATTCTTGAGTATTTTCAAATTCTTCTTTATTCATTTCGTCCATATTCATCTTCCTTTCAGTTATGACTGTTTTATATTTTACATTTATATCATAATATAGAATTACCAAGATATTATTTTAATATTGTGTGAAAATGTCAAAAAAATTCATTTTAATAACGCTCTAATCTTTTCTATATTCTCAACAGCCTGTTGATACCCATAATGATAAATCGCATCAATCTTATGCAAATCCTTTTCAAAAGAATCAATTTGCACATCTTCACTTGGTCTCAATATAACCGCTTTGCCAGTTTGTTCTAGCATTTCACAATAATTCAATGTCTCATTATATAACTCATGACGCGTTAATAAGGGTTTTACCAAATGTGGATAACGTTTTTTCAATCGACGACTAGCAATGATATTCGCTTTAGATAAATTTTTCTGATACCCTTTTGGTCTCGTCAAAACAATCAGCATCTTATCGTGTCCATCTCTTTTTGCTTGTTTCACAGGAATGGGGTCACAGATACCTCCATCATAATAATCTTGACCATTAAAAGTAATAACTGGAAAAGCAAAGGGAATTGCACAAGTTGCTTTTAACATTGTGCATTGCTTATCTAATAGTTTTCCATCAAGATATTCACATTGTCCTGTTTTAGCATTTGTCACACCAACTTTAATAATAGCTGGATTTTCTAAAAAAGTGTTCCAATCAAAAGGATATAACTCATTAGGTATTGTTTCATAAGCAAACTTCAAGCCAAATAAACTGCGATCACTTAAATAATTACGTATTCCAACATAACGCTTATCATGTCGATGATTCATTAAAATATCATAATTACGTTTAGTTTGCTTTGAAACATATGAAAAACCATCAGTAATTCCTGCTGACACTCCTATAACATAAGGAAAATCAACTTCATAATCAAGCAGTGCATCCATAACACCACTAGAGAAGATAGGACGAAATGTTCCTCCCTCCAGTATTAACGCACCCATTATCGCTTATCCTCAATCATCACTTTCATTAACTCTTCATCCAGTTTTTCAATAAAACAAGTTAATAATTGGACAACTGCATCAAAATCATCTTGATGAATAATTGTACGATGAGAATGCATATAACGTGATGGAATAGAAATCGTTAGATTCATAACACCAGCATCAACCTTACTTAATTCTCCTGAATCAGTTCCTCCAGCAGTATCTATTTCTAATTGATAAGGAATATCTTGTTTCTCACAGATACATTCTAATTCTTTCAATAAACCACTATGTGCAATAGCACTTCCATCCATAACTGTCAAAGCTGCCCCTGACCCAAGTTTGACATCACCCTTTTCACCAGGTAAATCCATTGAAAAAGTAACGTCAATCGCAATCGCAATATCCGGTTTTATCATCTGTCCAACAGTTTTTGCCCCACGTAAGCCCACTTCTTCTTGAACAGTTCCAGCTCCATATAAAGTTGGATAAATTGTTTTCCCTTTTAAATTTCTTAAAACCTGTATAATCACAGCTGCACCAATGCGATCATCCCAAGCCTTTGACATTAAACATTTCTCATTAGCCATAATTGTAAATTCAGAAACTGGTGTAATTGGATCACCTTTTTTAATACCTAAATCCAAAGCTTCCTGTTTACTGAAAACACCAATATCTATAAAAGCATTCTTCGGTTCAACAACTTTATTTCTCTCTTCAGGTGTTTTTCCATGAGGTGGCACAGAACCAAAAACACCCTTAATCTCTTTGCCATTTCTTGTTGTGATTACCATAAGGGAAGAAGGTAAATTTTGTCCCATCCAGCCACCTACTGGCTGAACTTTAATATACCCACTTTCATCAATATCACTGACAAGAAAACCAATTTCATCAATATGTCCAGTTAAAAGAAGTTTTAATTTTGAAGTTCCTCTTTTGATACCAATTAAACTCCCAATATTATCATATTGAATTTCATCAACACAATCCTCAATATATGATTTCATCATACGAGTTGCTTGTTTCTCATAACCAGAAATTCCATTAACAAGACTCATATTCTTTAACATTTCTAAATCTGCCATATCTAAACCCTCCTATTATTTCTTATTATATATCCTTTTCTACAATTAGACAAATCATTTAAATATATGAATAATCCAATCAAAGTATACACTATCTCATTATTTTTATACAAAAAGAGGAAATCAGATATTCTCAGTATTTCCTCTTTTGTTAGCTTTTTAAAAACTGGATAAAACGTTTTAAACTGGTCAAATAATTAACTCAATTCTCTATCTATTGATTATGAAATTCAAATGTTGTTCCCTAATGAAATAATCCTATAACCATAAGAAGAGTTTCATTTTCAAATAAAATATTTTCAAAGGGCAATTCTGGTTTTCTTTATCCATAAAGCCACAATTTAAAGATGTGGTCTTCATGCTTATTTTAATAAATTGAGAACATTCTACCACTTGCATTATTATGAATAGTAGTCATGTCTCAATTCATCCAATATTTATTATCTCATTATATAACGTAATAAGAGGTCCCAACTAATCTATAAATAATTTTTGTGATTCTGTTGAATTGACATCAACAATTTTATAAAAGTATTCTTTTTGAGTTAAATCTTTTCTTTCAATTGTTTCAGCAATTTGTCCATCTTTAATATAGAGAAGTTTCTGTGAATAACTAGCAATCATAGAATCATGAGTCACCATTAAAATAGAAACACCCTCTTCTTCATTGAGCCTTTTAAATAACTCTAGAAGATCATGTGAATTTTTAGAATCAAGATTTCCAGTTGGTTCATCTGCAACAATCAATTTAGGATTCGTGACAAGTGCTCTGGCAATTGATGCTCTTTGTCTTTGTCCGCCTGAACATTCACTTGGATACTTATCCAAAAGTTCATCAACACCCAATTTCTTTGCAATCACTTGAACACGTTGTTTGACTTCTTCTAAAGGAACATGAGATAACGTCAAAGGAACAGCAATGTTTTCAAAGATTGTTAATGATTCAAGCAAATTAAATTCTTGGAAAATAAAACCTAAATTTTCATATCTAAATTTACCAACTTCATTTTCTCCCATCGTTCTGACTTCTTGGCCATTAATAAAAACTTTTCCTTTGGTTGGAATATCGATTGTTGAAAGATTATTTATAAATGTTGATTTTCCTGAACCAGACGGTCCCATAACACATATAAAGTCACTTTCATACATCGTTAAAGAGACATCAGATAAAGCAGTAACAGGATTCTTTGTATCAATCCCATAAATCTTTGTCACATTTTCTGCAACCAATATTTCATTATTCATAACGTACACCCTCCTTTAGAACTTGTAAAACAGAATTTTTATATGAAACATAAGTGAATATCCCTGCCAATACTGCTGGAATCATTTGAGTAAGCACTGCAACAATTATAAAATCTAACGCAATACCTTCATGGATATATGATTGAATTAAGGCAATCATTGTATAAACAAAAGGCAATCCAATTAATATCACATAAAATGAGAAAACCTCTTTACGAATAATTTGTAAGAGCTGATGATAAGAATATCCTAGCTTATAGAGATTATAATAGAACATCCTTCTGGTTGATGCTTCCATTATATATTTATACATAATGCTAGCTAACAATAAGAGAATAACAACAATGAATCCAATAATAGCAGTCATCATTTCACGAGGATTTTCCTGCTGAGAAATCATAATAGCAATCATAACATTTGTTGATATCGCATAAATGCCAATCAATAAAATCGCACGGTTCAAAGAATATTGCAGATTAGATATTGAAATTAATTGAATCTTATCAGCCAAATATCTCTTCCATTTTCTTCTCCTAAAAAAAATTCCTAAACAATATTTTACTATTCCACTAATTCCAACCGCCCCTATACAACAAGGAACAATTGCAGATGTTGATTCATATGGCGTCGTGATTAACAAAATAATACCAAGCAAATAAATCACAATATAAATAACCGGTGGCAATTTAAACATACGCTGATCAACAGCATTATTACGCCCTTCTTGCGAAAGCATATATTGAATATCCTTACGATATACAAACCCTGATGCATAAATCAATTGAGCAACAATAATGACTACTATACAAATTACCGTATCAAGAATTGCTGTATAAGGGATATAGAAAAATGGCACTTGATATGATAAATACTGATATATAAGCTGATTAACAAACATTGATATTCCACTTCCAAGTACAATTCCTAAAGGGAAAGCAATTAAACTCATTATCAAATTTTGATAAAATAAATACATTGTTGCTCCAATAAAACTAGATCCAGACATCTCCATAATGGCTATTTCTTTGGTTTTCCTTGAAATATAGAAATTACTGGCAAATATAATCATAAATCCACAAAAGACAATAATAACAAACGATAAGGTCGATGAAAAAGGAATCGTCAGTTGTTGAGAAGAAGCTAATTCAACTTTTGTCACCAAGTACTTATTATCAATAATATTAAAAAATAAAAAAGTCACAGCGATTGTCAAACATAAAGTCAATGTATATACAAAGCTTTTTTTATACTCCTTTTTTAACATATTGACAGCAAACTTTAATGTCCCCATAATTTTCCTACCTTTCTTTCTCTATTTTAGAAATAGAGTCTAACTGAAACAATAGATTTATAAAATTCTGTTGTTCTTCATCACTTAAATGCTGAACCAAATGCTCAATATAATGATCAATAACATGTCTTGATTGTTCAATAACTTCTCGTCCTTTATTGGCCAAATGCAGAATTCTTTCACGGCGATCTGTCTTAGAAACTTCAACAACAATAAAACTAGCTTTTGTCATTCTAGCAATCAATCCAACCGAAGTTGGATGCGATATCCCAAAATACTGACAAATATCTTTCCCTGCAACTTCCTCTGTCTGTTCTTCTAAATACAAAAGAATTAAAAGTTGTTGAAATGTTAAATGATACTCTCTTAATTGATTATTCATTGTTGTTATCATTGCGCTTGAAAGTTTATAACACAATACAAGATGTTCATGATTCACTTTACCACCTCTTCCTAAATACGTAGCATACTACATATATAAGTATAAGTGACTTATCACTTTCTGTCAATCCCTTTCAAAAAATAAAAAAAAGCACAAATTTCATTGTGCCTTTACAAATCATTATTTTGCTAATGCTTTTTTAGCAGTATCTACAATTGCAGTAAATCCTTTTGGATCTGCAATAGCAATTTCAGATAACATTTTTCTATTCACTTCAACATTAGCTAATTTTAATCCATGCATTAATTGAGAATATGAAATTTCATTCATTCTTGCAGCAGCATTGATACGTGCAATCCATAATTTTCTCATTTCACGTTTTAATGCTTTTCTATCTCTGTATGCATATTCAAATGAGTTCATGACTTGTTCATGAGCTGTTTTATATAATGTATGTTTTGAACCAAAATATCCTTTGGCTAATTTTAAGATTTTCTTTCTTCTACGTCTAGTTGTATATCCGCCTTTAACTCTTGCCATATTTCTTTCCTCCTATTTCCAATTATCCTTGTAATCTTGACTTAATTCTCTTCATATCTGAAGGGTGTACTAAAGTTGCTTTCGCTAAGTGTTTCTTTTGTTTATGAGTCTTGTGATGAGATTGATGCGAAATATAAGCATGACTACGTTTCATTTTACCTGATCCTGTTTTCTTTAAACGTTTTTTAAGACCACTATGTGATTTCATTTTTGGCATAATTTTGTCCTCCTGTTATTTCTTTTTTGGTGCTAATATAGCAATCAATGTTCGTCCTTCCATTTTTGCTGGCTTTTCAACAATGCAATAGTCAGCACATTCAGCAACGAAATCTTCTAGTATTTTTTGACCAATATCAATATGAGCTAATTGTCTTCCTCTAAAACGAACAGCCACTTTGACTTTATCTCCTGCTTCTAACATTTTAATTGTTCTTTTGAGTTTTACATTTTTATCATGAACATCAATAGTTGGAGATAATTGTGTTTCTTTTAAAGAGACAACCTTAGAATTTTTCTTCATTTCTTTTTGTTTCTTTTGTTGTTCAAAACGATATTTTCCATAGTCCATAATACGACATACTGGAGTTGCAGCTTTCGGAGCCACACAAACCAAATCTAAATTTGCATTAGAAGCCGTATGCAAAGCTTGATTACGTGACATAACGCCTAATTGATCACCGTTTTGATCAATAACTAAAACTTCTTTAAAACGAATTTTTTCATTTACCAAGTCATCATTTGTTTGTTGGTTGTTATACTTGCTAATAATAGCCACCTCCTATAAATTTTGTAGTACAAATAAAAAGTGAGCACATAAGTACCCACATATTGACATTAAGATATGATATCTTAGTGACATTAGCCCAACGATATTCTCATTCGGGCGAGAAGTAGGCACTTCTTCTTTCCACTACTTTTCATTTACTGGTACATCATAACGAATTTAAACATATATGTCAACCCTTTTTAAAGAGTTTTTCAAAAGATTCAGGTGTTTTAGAAACAAAACGCATTTCTTTATGTGTCAGTGGATGAACAAACATAAACTCATGAGCATGCAGTCCTAATCTTTTGAGTGGATTAGATTGTGCACCATATTTAGAATCTCCTACTATCGAATGATGTAAAGAAGACAAATGAACACGAATTTGATTCTTTCTCCCTGTATCAAGATAAACCTCTAACATACTATAACGTTTATTTGATTGAATTTGTTTATAATGAGTAATTGCTTTTTTCCCTTGTTCTTTTGTTGTAATATAGACATTTTGTGTCTTAGATTCAGCCAAATAATTTTCAATAGTTCCTTTTGTTTTTTTCATCTGTCCTTCAACAATAGCAATATATCCTCTTGTTTTGACATATTTATTCCAATTTTGAGTGAGAATATCATAAAGTTTCTTGTTTTTAACAAACATTAATATACCAGATGTATACTGATCTAAACGATGAACAAGAAAAATATTTTCTTTTTTCTTATAAAGATATTGTTTTACATATTGATAAGCAGTTTTTTCATTTTCTTTAGCGGTTTGTTCACTTAATAAACCACATGGTTTATCAATCACAATAATTTCTTTATCTTCATAGAGAATAACAAATGGCATATCATTTTTCTTAGCCTGAATTTCCACAGTTTGTCCTACTTGTAAATCATATGCATAATGTGTTTCAATATGCCCATCAACCCAAACATTTTGATATTTCAAGAGATTCTTAATATCATTTCTTTTTTGTGAAGTTTTTTCCAAAAGGAACTGCATTAAAGGCATTGGCACTTCAACTTTATATTTCATTTATGATTTCCTCCATATGTTCAAAGATTGTTTTTTCTAAATTCTCCTGACCTTTTTTCAAAGCAATAGACAAAGGCATATAATGAGGTGTAATTGTATAAACACTTTTAAATCCAAGTTGTTTTAAAACATCTACATCTTCAATTTTACCAGCAAAAGCATATACATCTTTATGATATTTCTGAGCAATCTGTAAAACACCATAAGGTGTCTTTCCAAATTGTGTTTGTTTATCAAGTTTTCCTTCTCCAACAATAACCTTATCACAATGTAAAATTGCTTCTTCTAAATGAATTGTTTCACTAACAATTTCAAACCCAGAGCGCAATTTTGCTTTTAAGAAAGCCAACATAGCATACCCTAATCCACCTGCGGCACCAGCTCCAGGTTGTATCATATAATCCTTTTGAAACATGAAATCTGCTTTTTGTGCATATTGAAACATAGCTTGATCTATACTTTCTAATTTGGCTTGAGATAAACCTTTTTGTGGACCATATATATAAGTTGCTCCATTATTTCCGCATAAAGGGTTTATAACATCACAAACACCTATCCATTCAATATCTTTCAAACGCTGATTAAAGTTATCTAAACAAATATTACAAATATCCTTTAATCCTTCCATTGTATAAGAGACAACATGATGAGATTCATCTAAAAATTGAACACCTAATGCTGCTAACATACCAATTCCACCATCATTTGTTGCACTTCCCCCTAAACAAATCATGATTTTTGAAACTTGATGCTCAACAGCATGAACAATCAATTCACCTAAACCATATGAAGTTGTTTGAGAAGGGTCTTTTTGAGTTTCATCTAAAAGTTCTAGCCCACAAACCTTTGCACATTCAATAATCGCCATATCATCAACATAACCTATTGGTGCCATTATCTTATTAAAAAGTGGGCCTGTGACTTCATACTCCACTTTTTCTCCTTGTAAAGCCAAAACCAAAGTGTCCAATGTCCCTTCACCCCCATCAGCTAATGGGCAAAGAATTGTTTTGATAGTCTTATCATAACAATGAACACCTCTCTCCAATGCTTTCGCTGCTTCTTGAGCAGTCATACTTTCTTTAAATGAATCTGGCGCAATCACAATTTTCATTCTTTCACCTCCAAAAAAAGAGTAGATTTCTCTACTCTAAAATATGTGTCGAGTTATACATAACAGTTGCACTCACTAACATTTCTACCAAAATAGCAATCCATAATGGAAAACCATTGAAAGAAATCACACCAATTAAAACAACTAATTTCATTAGCACTGTTATAACATTATTAGCAATAGCTGTTGTTCGCATACTTCTAGAAATCAAGAAAGTTTCATAAACTTTATTTAACTCAGCATCAATCAAGACAATATCACTGTTCTCGACAACCTTAGAATCAGCTAACCCACCTCTTGAAATACCAACATAACTCTTTTGCAGTAATTCAATATCCTTAAAGCTATCTCCAATATAGACAATAGGTCCAACTAAAGAATCCATTTTACTTAATTTTTCCTCAACACTTAAATCATTATAAATTGTATATTGATCATTTTCTAAAGCTACAGGTCCATCATTAAATATAACCAATGTTCTTCCCATATGAGAAAGTTTTCTAAATAATTCCAACTCTTCTTCAGTCACTTCAACACCATCAAAACGATCATAAACAATTGTTTGACATGCATTTATAGAATCAAGACCTAAAGAAGATTCAATAATAATTCCATTACGAAAAGCTTTTGCAAAACCAGCTAACATACCTAATGATGTTGATTGATCACTAGATAAGGCTCCCGATAATATCAATAAAACAGCTCCAACATGAATATAAGAACGATATGTATGGAAATCAATGATAGGTAAAACAATCCCCAAGATCAAACCTAATACAACCATGATTGGCGTATAGAAACGTGATAATATCTTTGTATATTTTTCAATCTTTGATTCATAAACAGGGGCAGCACTGGCAATATTCATTAATTCGATATAATTAGAACTTTCATATGTAGAAGTAATTTTTATGTAGAGTGGTTTTTCTCCAACATTCACATCTCCACTACTTACAAGTGTTCCTTTTTTCGCACGCACAAGTTCATATGTACTCGTATTCGAATATGTACTCAAATCAGATGGTCCTTTTAAGACCTTACCTGGAATATGTACAGTTTCGCCTGGTTTAACAATCATTGTATCACCAATTTCAAACTCATATAGTGAAATGACTTCCTCACGTTCATCAAGATAACGAACTCCTGTTTCAGGCATCTCAACCGCTTCATCAATCTTAAATAAAGATTTCTCTAAAACTTTATTTAAGAATGGTGCAGCGACCTGATACAAAATAACAGCAAGACATGTTTCAACATATGCTTGTGCAGCTATACCTAAAATGAAAGCTCCAATGACCAAAACATCTTCTTTAAAGAATTTCAATTGTTTAACCTGTTTCCATGCACTCTTTAAAATAGGTTCTGCTAACAAGAACATTGTGACATACCACAAAATAGGTGTTATCTGATTATGATCTTTTGATGTAATTAAAGCCAATGCAATAACAACCAAAAATATACCTATACGAATATATCTATTTAAATACTTTTGATTAAAAACATCTTGCGAACGAATGGGTTTACGATGTTCCATAATTTCAATTGAAGGATTAATCTTAAATAATTCTTTTCTTAAATAACTCAACACATCTCTTTGAGAAGATACCAGTGTTAATATCTTATTTTTAGGATCATATTCAATATCATGATATTTAGAATCTTCCTGGATTTGATTGATCAATACATAAATATCATCTTCAGTCACCATATTTTTAAACATAAAATAATGTGGAACTTCTTTTCTTTGAGCAAAATCATATTGACGTTTGCTACCATCAATAACTTCTTTAACAATATGCTCTTTATTAACCCCTTGAATTAAACTTAACAAAGCATCTATATCTATACAATTAAAAACAATACTCTCTTTGCTTATTTTCATATGAGAGACTTGTTCTTGTTCATTTAGTTTTAAACTTAAATGATTCAATTCTTCTACTGATTGGATATTGGATATTTCAAATGTTTTCTTTTCCAAAATCATCACCCTTTCTTGCATCATCATATCATATTTTTTCAAAAAAACAAACATATCTCCAATTTCAATTCTATTTTTTATGATTTGGTTGATGTTTTATTAACTTAAAATGTTCCTTAAATTCACTCTCACTACAACTCAAAGCAAATTCTTTCCCATATATTTTATAATCATTGACTTCAGTGTCACTTGTCCTAATCATACAAGGATAAACTTCTTTAAATGCAAAAAGAATTTCTTCTTCTTTTCCAATAATCATTGTCATTTCTTTAATACAACGACAATAACAGCGTTTTCCTTCATTAGCCATAATGACACCTCCCTGAAAAATATTTTACCACGTTTTCATTAATCAAGAAAGAGATACAACTGTATCACCCCTGAAAAATCTTCTTACAGAATGTTTTTTGATAAAAAAAATTAGAAACAAAATTGTTTCTAATTCTTTGAAAACTCTGCTAATACTAAGTCGGGATTTTTATCAGTTGCCCAACGAACACCCCATTCATTAGAGAAGAGAAGCAAATACTGACCTTTAAGATCTTGAACTTTTTTTGTATCTGAAGAAAGATTTAATGTCTTTAAATCAATACTATCATTTTTTATCCATCTGACAAATTGATATGGCAATGGTGTATTCACAATATCAACATTATATTCATTCTTCAAACGATAAGCTAAGACTTCAAATTGTAAGACACCAACAACACCTACAATGATTTCTTCCATACCACCACCTAATTCAGTGAATATCTGAATAGCACCTTCTTGCGCAATTTGTTCAACACCTTTGACAAACTGTTTACGTTTCATTGTATCTGTATTGCGAATTAAAGCAAAATGTTCTGGTGCAAATGTAGGAATTCCATCATAAGCAAATTTATTCTTTGGTGTACATAATGTATCACCAATAGAGAAAATACCAGGATCAAAGACTCCAATAATATCTCCTGAATAAGCCTCTTCAACTTCTTCTCTACTTTCAGCCATAATTTGTTTAGATTGATTTAATTTGATTTTCTTATTTCCCTGATAATGAAAAACTTCCATACCTTTTGTAAACTTCCCAGAACAAATACGCATAAATGCCATTCTATCTCTATGAGCTTTATTCATATTGGCTTGAATCTTAAAAACAAAAGCACTAAAGTCTTCTGATAAGGGATCAATTTCACCTTTATCACTTTGACGAGGTAATGGTGATGTCGTCATATCTAAGAAATGTCTTAGAAATGGTTCAACCCCAAAGTTTGTTAAAGCTGATCCAAAACAGACTGGTGAAAGTTCACCTTTTTGAACTCTCTGTAAATCAAACTCTGCACCTGCACCATCTAACAGTTCAATATCATCTTGAAGCTGATGATAAAGAACATCACCCAATTCATCCTTTAAATGTTCATTATGGGCATCACAAATTTCAACATCGACTTCTTTTTTTCCACCTTGTACAGGAATAAAACGAATCACTTCTTTATTATTTCTTTCATACACACCTTTAAACTCTTTCCCACATCCAATTGGCCAATTGACTGCACAAGTTTCTACACCTAATTCACGTTCAATTTCTTCCATTAATTCATATGGATCTTTAGCTTCCCTATCCATCTTATTAATGAACGTAAAGATAGGTATATGACGCATCGCACAAACCTTAAATAATTTTCTTGTTTGATCTTCGACCCCTTTAGATCCATCAATAACCATAACTGCACTATCAGCTGCCATTAATGTACGATAAGTATCTTCAGAGAAATCCTGATGGCCTGGAGTATCTAGGATATTAATACAGAATCCATCATAATTAAATTGTAGAACTGATGAGGTTACCGAAATCCCTCTTTGTTTTTCGATTTCCATCCAATCACTAACCGCATGTTTAGATTGTCTTTTTCCTTTAACCATACCAGCTTCTTGGATTGCTCCTCCATAAAGAAGGAATTTCTCTGTTAAAGTTGTTTTCCCAGCATCTGGATGGGAAATAATCGCAAAGGTTCTACGCTTTTTCACTTGTTCAATAAAATCTGACATGATAATCCCTCCTTATGTCACGCTTATTAATCATAATCAAGATGACTGAATTTGTCAATTTCAAATCACTGTTTTTCTCTATTTATTATAGGGATAGTCCCTACTTTTTTATACATTTTCTATTTTTCATAAGAAAAAGCAATCTTTTGAAGATTGCTCGATATTAAAAAGCATAGTTTCCATTTTCAAAGACAACAAATTCTTCACCATTATCTAAAGTTGCTATGATTGATAAATCTTTTGTTCCAATCATAAAATCAACATGTGTTAAAGAATCATTAATTCCTTTTTCTAATAATTGTTCCTTGCTCATAGTTAAACCATTTTTAAGACATTCACCAAAACCTTTTCCAATCGCTAAGTGACATGCTGCATTTTCATCAAATAAAGTATTATAAAATAAGATGCCCATATTACGAATTGGTGAATTGTATGGAACCAATGCAACTTCACCTAAATAATGACTCCCTTCATCTGTTTCAATAATACTCTTTAAAACTTCATAACCAACTTCTGCATGAAAATCAACAATCCGACCATTTTCAAAAGTCATAGAAAATTGATCAACAAGATGACCATTATAATTTAAAGGCATAGAGCTATAAACAGTTCCATTGACTTGATTTCTATCTGGAGAACTGAAGATTTCTTCAGTTGGCATATTTGGAAATGAATAGATGCCATCTGTTGTATAACTTCCTCCTCCTGCAAAAAGATAACCATCATTAAGTCCAATTGTCAAATCAGTTCCTAAACTATTATGATAATGTAAAGATTTGATTTTTTTCTCATTTAAGATTTGAACTCTTCTTTCAAAAGAACGACGATGTTCATTCCAAGCTTCAATAGGATTTTCTTGATCACAACGTGTGACTTTATAAATCGCTTGCCATAATGCCTGAACTGCTTCTTGGTCACTCATATCAGGAAAGACTTTATTCGCCCATCCAACACTTGGTGCACCAACAATACACCAACGATCAATTCCCATATCTAAATGGTCAAAAAAAGTCTGACAAGTTTTATGAACAGCAATATTCCATGTTTGAATTTTCATAGGATCAATGCCTTTCATTGCTTCGGGATTACTTGAAACAATTGAAAGAACAGCAGCATGTTTTAAGGCATATTGATTCTTGAGTTCAGCAAAATATAGCGGAACTTCCTGAAAATGTTCAACAGGACAATTCTCATAGCGTAATCGGGTAACTTTCTCATCAGTATAATCAACAATAACATCTTTTGCTCCTACTGCAAAAGCTTGCCTAGCAACAGCACGTACAAGTTCGAAGCATTCAATTGAAGCAGTAATGACAAGTTCTTGTCCTTTCTGTAAATTCACTCCTTGTTTAACAATTAATTCAGCATATTTTTCTAACATATTCTAACCACCTTTTCTCTTATAAGAAAATGATACATTATTAAATTTCATTGTCAACAATAACTTGTATGAAAAACAAGACTATGCTATAATATCTTATAGCAAAGGAACAGAGCACGTAATTTTCAAAAGTATTAGTAATTCTTTAGGATTTCATAGTAGTTTAAAAATGAGGTACTGGGTTTTTTGCAAATTTTAAAGGAGGTACTTCATAATGAGTACAGGTAAAGTAAAATGGTTTAAATCTGATAAAGGATTTGGTTTCATCACTCTTGAAGGTGAAAACAAAGATGTATTCGTACATTTTTCAGCTATCAACACTGATGGTTTCAAAACTTTAGAAGAAGGACAAACTGTTGAATTCGATATCGTTGAAGGAGACAGAGGTCCTCAAGCTGCTAACGTAACAGTTATTGGGTAAACCAAAAAAGCACTCTGAGAGTGCTTTTTATATTGTCTTTTGTGAAGAAATCGTTTTAATTTTAAATATAAAGTAATAATATTTTATACAGTACAAACAAATAATCAGAATTCTCAAATAAATATTTTGACTAAATATCAAGGGGAAAGCTAACATAAAACTGGCAAAACCTAAGATAGATACTTTTGTTTTGAGGGTCATTGCACGTTCTTGAACAAATGAATCTAAGTGATTGCGATAGAGTTTGGTTTGTAAAAACCAGTCATTGACCTTTTGTGAACTTCTTGCAAAACAAAATGCTGCGGCTAATAAAAATGGAGTTGTTGGTAAAATTGGTAAAACCACACCAATTGCACCTAAAACAAAACAAACTATACCACCTATAAAATAAATCACCTTCATTATTCTTCCTCCTTATTTTTGAATAACATGTTTTATAGCTAAGATAGGATGATAAAATATCATCCTTGGTCCACTATAACGCATGACCTTTTTTATTTTTTCCTGCATTTCTTTTTGATAGCAATGGATAGGACATTGACTGCAAAATGTCTTTTTTTGCATCATTGGACATTTCTCAATCCGTCCTGCTGCATAACCTATCAGTTCCTGTTCATCAATATCATCATGATAACGACAATACAAATGAATCATCAATGAAACAATCTCAATCTCTTTTTGCCTTTTCTTTTCAATATCCATTTAACTCATACGCCCCATATCCATTTCAATCACTTTATCAGCAATTTTCATTGTTGATTCACGATGAGAAACCAAAATAATTGTTTTATTCTTTTGTTGTTGTAAAGAACTTAAAATGACAGCCTCATTTAAAACATCTAAGTTACTTGTAGGTTCATCTAACAAAATGCATGGTGCATCACTCAGAAAAGCTCTTGCAAGTCCAATTCTTTGTCTTTCTCCTCCAGATAATGATGCGCCTAATTCCGCTACTTTTGTGTTATATCCTTGTGGTAATGACATAATAAAATCATGAATACTTGCTTGCTGACAAGCTTCATAGACCTCCTGATTGGTTGCATTTAATTTAGCAATCTTTACATTATTAAGAATAGAATCATGAAAAAGAACTGTTTCTTGAGTTACATAGGCAAACATATGTCGCATGTCTTGAGTATTGATATTCTTTAAATCTCGATCTGAAATTCGAATGATACCCGTTGTTGGATCATAAAAGCGCATCATCAGTTTCAATAATGTTGATTTTCCACTACCACTTTTCCCAACAATACCTGTCACCTGACCTTGTTTAAAAATATGATGAACATCTTGAAGAATAACTTCTTCTTCATATGCAAACGAAAGATTATCAACATAAATATCACCAAATGATGTTTCAGTTTGGCCACTCACATCTTTAATGAGTTCTTCTTCATCTAACAAAGCCAAAACGCGTCTTCCACTGCTTAATGTGGAAAGAAGATTGTTTGCTAAATTGGATAGTGCCAAAACAGGACCAAAACTAGATAACATCAAAACAGTTGCCATAATCACCCTATAAACACTTATTTCACCTTGCAGATATAAAACAAACATACTTACAAACATCACAATCGCTGATAACGAAATCAGTATTTGTGATGCTACCAATTGAATGGCTTCAATATCTTTCATTTGTGATTGTAAATCTTCTATATTATCACTCATATCTATCATCTTTTTTGTTCGTTTATGTCCCATATGATATTGCAGGATAGTCGTTAATCCCCTAAAACTTTCTAATAAAAAACTACTCATATGACCTATTTCATTTCTATTTTTCTGCCCTATATCTTTTCCTTTCATATTGACATAAAAAGGGATAACTATAGCCATAGTTATATATGCACAAAGTGCAATAATCATAGCAATCATATGTAAATGAGCAAAGAATTTTAACATTATTAATGATGTTAAAAATGCAATCAGAACTGGAGAAATCGTATGAGCATAGAAAACTTCTAATAATTCAATATCATTTGTAATCAAAGAAATCAAATTGCCCTTATCTTTACGATCCAGTTTTGCTGGACACAAACGTCTCAAAACACCATAGACCTGATCGCGAATAATCGCTAAGAGTTTAAAAGCAATATAATGATTGGCTGCCTGTTCAGCATAATGAAGAAGCCCCCTTAACACTGCCATACCAAGTAAAAAGATTAACAACATAGACATATCTATATGGGGATACATCCCTGCAATTTGTAATAGAGCCATAACTGAAAGAACTGGTATCCCAATGGCACAAATAAATCCTAAAACACCCATAATGACTGCAAAAGACATTGGCAATGTTAACGGTTTGACAAGTGCCAGCATACGCCATACAACTTGAATATTATTTAATTCCTTTTTCATCCTTGATAAACCTCCAATTTTGCTTGTTTTGTAAACATTTGTGCATAAACACCATTTTGTGCCTTTAATTGTTGATGTGTCCCTTGTTCTATCAACTCTCCCTGTTTCATGACCAAAATATCATCACAGTCAATTACACTACTCAAACGGTGAGTAATAAAAAGAATCGTTTTTTCTTTAGACAAGTCCTTAATGACTTCTAAAATGGCATTTTCACTTTCCACATCAATATTACTTGTTGCTTCATCAAAAATATAAACATCTCCGTTTTTAAGAATAGCTCTCGCTAAATTTAATCTTTGTTTTTGTCCACCAGATAAATTACTTCCTGATTCTAATAAAAGTGTCTGTAATCCATTATGCTGATGAAAGAAAGAGGCCAAATTCACTTTCTCCAAAGCTTCCCAAATCTCTTTATCTTGATACTGATTTAACATATCTATATTTTCTCTTAATGTTCCTTTAAAAATCATAGGATCATGAGTCATATAAACAAAATGATTGAAGAAAACTGTATCATCAATATCATATCTTTGATGAGTTTGAATTCTGATTTCTCCCTGATAATCTTGATGATATCCCATAATTAATTTTGCGATTGTACTTTTACCAGAACCACTTTCTCCAACAATTCCTACAAATTGATTTGGCTTGATTTGAAATGAAACTTCTTTTAATAAAGGTTGTTCTTTTGTATATTGAAAAGATAATTGATCAACACATAACCCAAAATCTCCTTCTTTGAAATCAAATTTTCCACTTTGCTGATGTTCAATATCAAAAACTCTAAATAATTTTTCACTAGCCGCAATACCATTCATTGCAATATGAAAAAAAGACCCCAGTTGCCTTAACGGAATAAAAAATTCAAACGATAATAAGATAATAAATAATGCTATAAATAAAGATATCTCTTGATACATATAATGTGTAATTGCAAAATAACTTCCCAAACCAGCACCACCATATGCAACAATATCCATAACACTAATGCTATTCAATTGCATAATTAAGACACGCATAGTTACTTTTCTAAAATTCTCAGCTTCTTTATTCATTTCTTTTTGTTTAAATTCATCACTCTGATATATTTTCAAAGTTGTTAATCCTTGAAGATTTTCTAAGAAACTATCACCAAGTGTTGTATAGCTATTCCAGTATTTAGCTAATAACTTTTTAGCAATTTTTTGAATCAGAACTATTGACAAAGGAATCATAGGTACACATAAAAATAATACAAGTGCACTCATAAAATCATAAAATGAAATGATAATAAACAATGTCACAGGGGCGAGTACACTATAAAACAATTGAGGGAGATAAAGCGCAAAATAGGTTTCTAACTGATTAATTCCTTCTCCCCCTAATTGAACCAATTCACTTGTTGCAACATAATCCTGATAATGACCACCTAACTCTAATATTTTCTTAAATAATCTTTCACGCAATATTTTTTTGACAAGACTCGCTCCAGCAAAAGAAAATTGAGTTGCTTTCTTCAAAACAATACCTCGTATAACAAAAAGAATGATTGCGAAAACAATGCCAATCATTAAAATCTCAATTGTTAACTGTTCTTGAAACAACAAAACCAATGTATAACTCAATCCAACGGTAAATATGATATTCATAATCAATGCAATCCATTGGCATAGAACTTGTCTTTTTACATAAGCTTTTGCTTCAGGTATTTCTTTAATCAATCTCTTATCAAACATCTTTTTTCCTCCAAATTCAACATTTAGTTAGCGCAAACTAACTTCAATGATTAGATGTTAGCACGAACTAACTGAAGTGTCAATAAAAAAAGAGAACATTTTACTGTTCTCCTTCCTCCATACTTTCAGTATATTTTGTATTAAAAATATCATCCTGATCAAAATCCTCTTTCATTTCCTTTAATTCAGGTAATTCATCTAATGATGTCAATGAAAATGCATCCATAAATTCATCAGTCACACCATACAAAATCGGCTTTCCAGGTGTATCTTCTCTGCCAACTTCTTTAATCAAGGCTTTTGCAGCTAATTTTCGAATCATTGCATCACATCCTACCCCTCTAATTTCTTCAATACGCACACGAGTAACAGGTTGATTATAAGCAATTATAGCCAATGTTTCTAATGCTGCATTAGAAAGGGTATTTTCATTTTGTTCAATCATTCGCTGATAGAATTCATGATGTGAAGAAAAGGTAATCAGTTTAAATACACCACCAAAATTAACCAATTCAAACCCTTTTACTGCTCTTTCGTTAATAACTTGAATGAGTTCATCAACATAAGTTGTTGCTTCTTTTTTGCCAATTTGTAATACTGATGAGATTTGCTTAATGGTTAATCCTTCATCCCCTGATAAAAAGAGCATTCCTTCTATAACACTTAATATTTCATCATGTTCCATTAATTTCTCTCCTTTAAATATATGTTCTCAAAATTTCCATCTTGTTCAATAATTAATTCATTTGTATTAACCAAAACCAGAATAGATAAAAACGTAACAACAAAAAATGTTCTTGTTGGTTCTTCAAATAATTCCTCAAAACGAATACGTTGATTTTTATGCAACTTAAAATATTGTCTGATTTGATCACTTCGTTCCTCAATAGAAATCTCAACACGAGCAATACGTGATTCTAATGGAGCATGTAACACTTTTCTTTGAAACATTTTTTGCATTGCTTTAATTAAATCATAAACCTCTAAATGATCAGGAATTAATTCTGATGTATCCACAACATAATCATCCATTAATGCTGGTGCTTTTGTATGTAAAGTTTGTCTATATTCATAACATTCACGAACATCATCTAAGATATCCTTATATTTTTTATATTCAATCAATCTTCTAATTAATTGTTCTCTTGGGTCTTCTTGATAATCATCTTCTAATTCTACTTTTTCATTAGGTAGAAGCATCTTACTTTTCATCTCAATTAATTGTGCCGCCATAACAAGATATTCAGACATTGTTTCAAGTTGATCAGCATCCATTTGGTCAATATAGGCTAAATATTGATCAGTAATAACAGAAACCTCTAATGTTTCCAAGTCCATTTCCTTTTCTTTAATCAAATGTAAAAGCAGATCTAATGGTCCTTGAAAATCATCAATTACAACCTCATAACTCATACAATCACACTCCCGCAAGTTATTATATCATAATTATTTATAAATTTCTTTATTTATTTTTTACATTCTTTAAGAGTTTGACCATTCATGACACATACAATAATATAAAGATATATAACTCATTTAACTTGCCTTTTTCAATATATTCATCATATATTTATAGAAGTTTTGATCGCATTCATATCTCATATTCAGTGCCATTTCTTATATTGATAAATCAATTAACAGCACTTATTTACAAATATTTTATGAAAGTATCTCAGTTTGAGTTCTACTTTCTATCAAGTTAAATTCAGCCATAGAAAACATTCCATCATAGAAATATTCATGACATAGAAAAATCCAAGAAATCATTCCTTGGATTTTTATTAAAAACAATACTTTATACATTCCCTAATACTGTGAGACTACTTGAATATAACAACATATTCACCTAAGACAGACGCCTGTCCACTCATTTTGATCTTTAACTGATAGTTTTGACTCTTCATGACAATCATAGGAATAATTAACTCAACACCTTGAGAAACAAAGAATTGCCTATCTATCTGCAAAAGAGGATCACCTGCTTTTACATTTTGCCCCACTTTTACAAAAACATCAATTCCTGTACCACTCAATTTCTCAGCATCCAAACCGACTTCAATAAGAATTTCAATTCCATTTTCCATGGTCAGCTTAATAGCGTGATTATTTTTTGAAAGCATACTTACGAATGCATGACAAGGTGAATAAATCAGATTTCCATCAAAGCGAAAGGCTATCCCATCTCCTATTTTCTTTGTATCTAAAAGATCCTTTAACGCTATAATATCCCCATTAACTGGAGCATGTAAACCAATATATTTTTTACTTTTAAATAAATTTAACATCATTTCACCTCTATAAAAAAACTTCTTAAAAAACCAACCATAAATAGTATAACTATTGAAGGTTTATGTCTTTAAAGAAGTGACATCCCTACTTACTTTCATATTCTAGCATCAAGCAAAAGGAGTGTCAATGCTTTCACAAATATATTATCTTTAAAAAGACAATATACTATTTTTTTAGCGAAAATCACATAACAATTCATGATCATTATAAATACCTATCGCCTGTAAATAACTATAGATGATTGTAGGTCCAACAAACTTAAAACCACGTTTTTTTAAATCTTTAGATATTTCTATAGATAACTCATCAAAAGCTGGAACATCCTGAGTATTATTGTAATCATGAACAATCTGCTTATGTCCAACATATGACCATATGTACTCATCAAAACACCCAAATTCTTCTTGCACTTTTAGAAATGCTTGAGCATTACTTATAATGGCTCTCATCTTGAGTTTATTTTTAATTAACAATGGTGTCTCCATTAATTCATTATATTTATCTTCCTGATACTGAGCAATCTTGACATAATCAAAATGATTTAAAGCATCTTCATAAGCTTTTTCTTTTTTTAATATAATTTCCCAACTTAAACCAGCCTGTAAACCTTCTAATACTAACATTTTAAATAACATGATTTCATCATGCTGTGGTTTTCCCCACACATGATCATGATATTCTCTTAATTCATCACTATATGCCCATGCACATCTCTTCATTTTCATCACCAATTTCAGTATAACATAGATTAAATATTTACACAGCCCCTTTTGCTTTGTATAATGAGAAAAGGTGAAGACGATGAATAGATTATTTGAAAAACAAATGCAAGACATATTAAAAAATGAATATCCTGATTTTATGAAGGCATTAGAACAACCAGCTGTCAAAGCTTTTTATTTAAATCCTCATAAAAAAGAAGCAATAAAATATCTAAATAAAGAATTTATTCAACCTCATGTTGTTGTTAAAGATGGATATTATTTCAATTATGAAAAATATCCTTTAGGAAAATCTCCTTTCTTTTCATGTGGATTATATTATATCCAAGAACCAAGCGCTATGTTGGTGACACATTTTCTTAACATTCAAAAAGACGATTATATCTTAGATATGTGTGCTGCCCCTGGTGGAAAAACATGCGCTGCTGCTAGCCAGCTTTCAGAAGATGGTTTGATGATTGCCAATGATATTGTTCCATTACGTGCAAAAATTCTTTCTGAAAATGTAGAAAGATTTGGATTAAAAAATACGATTGTGACAAACTGTGATCCACTTGTTTTTGAAAACCAATTGAAGGGCTTCTTTGATAAGATTATTTTAGATGCACCATGCAGTGGTGAGGGAATGTTTAGAAAGAGTGATGCTGCTATTGAAACATGGTCACTAGAAAAAGTTCATGAATGTGCCCATATTCAAAGACAGTTACTGGATGCTGCTATGAATTTATTAAAACCAGAAGGTCAATTGATTTATTCAACATGTACATATAATACTATTGAAAACGAAGAACAAATTCAATACCTTTTAAATCATTATAATTGTTCACTGATTCCCTTAAAGAAAAGTCATGGTATGAGTCCTGGCATGAATATGGAAGAAGCTGTTCGTTTATATCCTCATCATTATCAGGGGGAAGGACATTTTATTGCATTAATTCAAAAACATGGGGAAATGACTCCATTCAAAAGTAAAAACTTAAAACCAGTCATTTCTAAACAGAATCAGTTACTTGTGCAAGACTTCTATAAAACTTATTTAAATTGTAAGGTTCCTACTTACTTATATGACAACAATAATCATATCTATGCAATCTTACCTCAATTTCCAGAACTCAAAGGCATTCGTGTTTTAAGAAATGGATTCTATTTAGGTGAATGTAAAAAAAATCGCTTTGAACCAAGTTTAGCACTTGCACTGACTTTACAGATAAATGATGTGAAACAATTCTATCGTTTTCATGAGAATGACCAAGAAGTTACTCAATATCTGCATGGTGAAACAATTGAAGGCAGTACTCAAAAAGGATATGGTATTATCTTTGTTGAAGATTATCCTTTATCATTTTATAAAGAAAGTAACCATCAAGCAAAAAATCTATATCCAAAGGGGCTAAGACGATGAACCATTTTGATCAGCTTAAACATATCTTTTATCAAAATATAGAAAAAGAATGCTTTGGTACTTCTAAAGAAAAAGCCTATTTTCATAGTTTAAGTGTCTGTCATTTGTGTCAAAAAATAGCTTTAGAAAGACATCTGAATATCCAAATAGCTTCAATTATGGGACTCTTTCATGATTACAGTCAATTTATCAATCACACTTCTTTTCATCACGCAAAAATCAGCAGTGAAATGACTCATCAACTGCTTTTAGAAACTGATATGGATGAAGAGGATATCGTTATTATTGTCAATGCGATTGCTAAACACAGTAACAAGGATTGTATTGATGATGACTATAGTGAATTATTAAAAGATGCAGATGTTTTAGCCCAGTATCTCGCTGAACCCGATATTATTTTTGATAAACACTCACAAGAAAGGTTAAAAAAATATCTCCCTAAATAATGGGAAATATTTTTATTTCAACATATTTTCTAAAGCTTCATAAGGAACAAATCCCATTTGACGATTCACTGGTTGACCGTTCTTAAATACAATTAAAGTTGGAATTGATTGAACTCCATATTGCATAGCAAGAGCATTTTCTTGATCAACATCTACTTTCACAACTTTTGCTTCTGGATGCTCAGCGGCTAATTTATCAACACTGGGTGCTAACATCTTACAAGGTCCACACCATGAAGCGAAGAAGTCTACAAAAACCAATCCGTTATTTGAAATAAGATCATTAAATTCTTGAGCATTTACATGTAATACATTTGACATATATAATCATCCTTTCTCTCTCTATTATGATATTTCTCTATCAATCTATACAGAGTCTATCATAGAGTATGCACTTTATCAACAAATGTGCATCTTAAAACATTATAACCAAATCTCTTTTGTTTTATGTGCCCCCTGTTCAAAATGATATTTTAAAATGCCACGATTAATATTCGCATAAGACCCTTGAGTCATTATCTCTACTTTATTATTTTTGAGAGTCACAAAAAATTTCTGTTGGTTCATCGCAGTTGGAGCTAACATCATAGCCTCCATTCCTAATAAAAACCAATCTGGCTTTTCATCAATACATTGATAAAGACTTTCCATAGGTTTATTCTTATGAGGTTTTCCTTGATTATCACCATAACCAATCGCTATAATACAAATCATTTGTTCATCATGATCTATTTGACAAACAACTTTTTTAGAACTATAAGTTGCCCCCACCCAACAGGTATTCAATCCCAACTGTTGTGCCTTTAATACAATTCTCTCTCCATAATATCCTAATCTTTCTTCCAAAGAATCATTCCTTCTGCCAACTAACACTATATAATTCTGAACATTTTTAAAACGTCCATAATGAACAAAAAATTGACGGAATGCACCAGGTTCCTGAAGAATGAGTTGTATATGCAATTGTCCTTCCTGATTACATTTATAGATTTCATTTTGCAAGACGTCAACAAGTTCTTGTGGAATGTCATGACTTCTAAAACGACGTACAGAATGTCTTTCTTGCACCGCCTGTATTATATCCATATAATCCCTTCTTTCATTTTTCATTATATCATATTCCAAAAAAAGGCACTATTATTCTTTTCAAAATCTCATATCACTCTAACATCTTAATCTCACATTCTAATTGATAACCAGTTTGTTTGTATACTGTCTTTTGAACATACTTAATTAACTGTAAGAATTCTTGACTTGTGGCATGTCCACAATTAATTAAAAAACCAGCATGTTTTAATGAAACTTGTGCACCACCAATTTGAAAGCCTTGTAAGCCACATTGCTTAATTAATGCTGATGCATAATGCCCATTAGGGCGCTTAAAAGTACTTCCAGCACTATAATCACTCATTGGCTGTTTTTCATGCCTACGTCTCATTAAATCATTCATTTGTTTTTTCATAAGTTCTTTATCGCCTATTTTTAGACAACATATCACTTCCAAGATAATTCCTTTTTGTTGAGAAAAATAACTATGACGATATGAAAATTGCATTTCACTATGCGATAGCGTTTTAACTCCTTTATCATCCAAATAAACAACTTTCTCAACGACATCTTGCATTTCACCACCATAAGCTCCAGCATTCATATAAACAGCTCCACCAATTGTCCCAGGAATTCCACAAGCAAACTCTAATCCTGTCAATTCCTGCTGTAAACAAAAATCACAAACATTCTTTAAAGTAGCACCACTTTGCACACAAATACGCTGTCCATCTAACCTCTTCATTTCACAAAACATAGTTAGGTTAATAATAACACCATGATACCCCTGATCCGAAGCTAAAATATTACTTCCTTTCCCTAAAACAACATAAATCATGTCATACTTCTGACATAACTTTAAGCACTGTTCTATTTCCTGAACTGACTTTGGAAAAATCATAATATGAGCTCGTCCACCAATATGCAATGTTGTATACTCTTTTAAAAATACATTTTGTTTATATTGTATCTGATATTGCATTAATTCTTGAATAAACATAGAACACTCCTCTCTCTTCTTCACACTTCTATTTCATTTTCCCCCACTATACAAAAAATATGAAGATATGACAACTTCTATGCTCTTTCTTTTATATTTCAAAAAGAAAAAGGTCTTTCGACCTTAATCCATTTCAATCGCACCAGTATATAACTGATAATACTTTCCTTTTTCCTTGATTAATGATTCATGATTTCCACGTTCAATAATACGCCCTTGTTCCAAAACCATAATGCAGTCACTATTCTTAATTGTTGATAATCTATGTGCAATAACCAAAGTCGTACGTCCATTCATCAATTTATCCATACCACTTTGAACTAGCTTCTCAGTACGTGAATCAATTGATGAAGTGGCTTCATCAAGAATCAAAGCTGGTGGATTTGCCACTGCTGCTCTAGCAATTGCTAATAACTGTCTTTGTCCTTGTGATAAATGACCACCATCACCAGTTAACATTGTCTGATAGCCATCAGGAAGATGCTTAATAAATGTATCAGCATTTGCTAACTTTGCAGCCTCAATACATTCCTCATCTGTTGCATTTAAACGTCCATAACGAATATTATCCATGATTGAACCTGTAAATAAATGTGTGTCTTGTAAAACAACGCCCAACGATCTTCTTAGATCATCTTTTTTAATTAACTTGATATCAATTCCATCATACGTAATTGTTCCCTTTTGAATATCATAGAAACGATTAATTAAATTTGTAATGGTTGTTTTACCTGCCCCAGTGGCACCAACAAAAGCGATCTTTTCACCAGGAGAAGCAAAAACACTCACATCATGTAAAACCATACGATCATCAAAATAACCAAAATCAACATTTTCTAAACGAATATCGCCCTTCATTTCAACAAGCTCAACACCACCATTTTGACGGGGATGACGCCATGCCCAATGTCCTGTTCTTTCGTTTGTTTCGACCATTTGACCATCAACATATTGAACACGACATAACGTGACAACACCTTCATCTGTTTCACTTTCCTGGTCTAACAAATCAAAGATACGTTTAGCACCAGCCTGTGCCATGGCAACACTATTGATTTGTTGTGAAATCTGCCCAATTGGCTGATTAAAGTTTTTATTTAATGTTAAGAAAGATACCAATGTCCCAATGGTAATGCCAGCATAACCATTTAAACTCATAACTGCGCCAACAATAGCACAGATAATATAAGATACATTTCCTGTTTGAATAGTGATTGGCATTAAAATGTTTGCAAACTTATTGGCTTGAAATGCACTTTCTCTTAGATCATTATTCATTTTTCTAAAATCATTAATAGCTTGTTCTTCATGATTAAAGACTTTCACAACCTTTTGTCCAGAAATCATTTCTTCAATATAACCATTCACTTTTCCAAGTTCATTTTGCTGCTGAACAAAATAACGTCCTGATAATCCACCAAGTTTTTGAGAAGTGAAAATCATAATACACAGCATAATCATACTGACACCTGTTAAAGGTAAACTTAAAGTCAGCATTGAAATAAAGACAGTTATAATTGTAATAGCACTTGATACCAACTGTGGTATAGATTGACTAATCAATTGTCTTAATGTATCTGTATCATTTGTATAAACAGACATGATATCACCATGAGGTGTCCTATCAAAATAACGAATAGGTAAAGACTCCATATGTTCAAACAAATGAATTCTCATATTTCTTAAATAACCTTGTGTTACACTCACCATAATGCGATTATAAGAATAAGCACAAATAATTCCCAAAAGGAAGAATCCTGCTACACGCAATAAAGCATGAAATAAACCTGTAAAATCAGGAGAAGCAGTTCCCATTAATGGGATAATATAATCATCAATTAAAACCTGCATGAATAATGTTCCTTGAACAGTTGCAATGGCATTTCCAATAATACATAGAAAAACAATAATCAAATGAACTTTATATTGTTTAAAGATGTCTTTAAGTAAGCGCCCTAATACATTTTTCTTTTTCATCATGCTTCCTCCTTTCCTTTTGTTTGTGTTTCATGAATTGTCTGATAAATAGCGTTTGTTTTCAATAATTTTTCATGTGTATCAAAACCGTCTACAACTCCATCATTTAAAACAATAATACGATCAGCATTTTGAACACTAGAGATACGTTGAGAAATAATAATTTTTGTTGTATCTGGAATACGTTCTTCAAATGATTGCTGGATACTTGCATCAGTCGCTGTATCAACGGCACTTGTAGAATCATCTAAGATTAAAATCTTCGGTTTCTTTAATAATGCTCTCGCAATACATAAACGTTGTTTTTGTCCACCAGAAACATTTGTTCCACCTTGCTCAATATATGTGTTATAGCTATCTTCAAATCTTTGTACAAACTCATCGGCACAAGCCAAGCGACAAGCTTCTTGACATTCTTCAAGGGTTGCATTTTCATTTCCCCATCTTAAATTTTGAAGAATTGTCCCACTAAACAAGACATTGTTTTGTAAAACAACAGCCACTTCATCTCTTAAAACTTCTAAATCATAATGACGGACATCATGTCCACCAACACAAACACTTCCACTTTCCACATCATAGAGACGACTAATTAAATTCACAAGACTGCTTTTCGCACTTCCTGTTCCGCCAATAATCCCTATCGTTTCACCAGAAGCAATATGCAAATTTACATCTCTTAAAACAGGTTCTCCATCACCATGCTTATATGAGAAGTTCACAAGATTGAAATCAATAGAACCATCTTTCACTTCCATTAACGCTTTATCTGGTGAAACCAAGTCAGATTGTTCATTAATAACTTCAGCAATACGTCTTGCTGAAGCAATTGACATTGTAATCATCACAAAGGCCATTGATAACATCATTAATGACATTAAGATATTCATTGTATAACTAAATAAACTTGTGAGTTGTCCAGTTGTTAAAGTTCCAACAACAACACTTTTTGCACCTAGCCAAGACAATAATAAAATACAGCTATATACTGAAACCATCATGGCAGGATTGTTAAATGCCAATACACTTTCAGCTTTCACAAACATCTTATAGATACTTTGGGCTGCTTTCTTAAACTTTTCATTTTCATGTTTTTCTCTTACAAAGGATTTCACAACACGAATTCCCACAACATTCTCTTGAACGCTTTCATTTAAATCATCATATTTTGGGAAAACCTGATTAAAATAACGCATTGCTTTATACATAATCATTCCTAACACCAATACCAAAAAGACAATTGCTGCCACAAAAATAAGACTTAACTTAAAATTAATGATCATTGCCATTGCTAAAGCACTCATTAAACTCATAGGTGCTCGGATACACATACGTATAATCATCTGATAGGCAACTTGTACATTTGTCACATCAGTTGTCAGTCTTGTGACTAATCCTGCTGTGCTGTATTTATCAATATTAGAGAAAGAAAATGTTTGGATATTGGTATACATAGCATCTCTTAAATTAGCTGCAAATCCTGTAGAAGCACGAGCAGCAAATTTCCCCGCTAAGAAACCTAATGACAATGTACACAAGGCAATCACAAACATCATAATTCCATATCTGGTAATAGCACTTATATTCTGAGCTTCTATTCCTTGATCAATAAGACCAGCCATTAATAATGGAATCATAATTTCTAAAATAACTTCTACAATGGCATAAAACATTGTTAATAAAGAATCTTTCTTATATTCTTTAATTTGCTTCATTAAGGTCTTAACCATATAATCACCCTTTCTTTTTATTTAGTACGCAACCAAACTGTTTGCTAACGAACAATATAATTGAATAAAAATCAGGATTTCCCTGATTTTATTATAGTACATTCTTTATATTATTGATGAGCTTATCTGAAATCTGAATATAAAATTCAATTTCTTCGTCTGTTAATCCATCAACTAAGCGATGATGTATGAGTTCCATTTGGCGAGACATACGAGCATTAAACTCACGACTTTGATCTGTTAAAACGATTTTCTTTAAACGTGCATCATGAACGACTGCAACTCTTTGAATCATCCCTTTTTGACACATCAGTTTTAACATTTCTGAAGTTGTTGAACGATTTATAGAAAATTCTTCTTCTATATCTTTTTGAAACGTATCTATCTTGGCATCTTCTCTATCTTGTAAAAAACCAATAATCCAAGTATGCATCAATGTTGCACGATCTGGACGATGTCCAAATTCTTTATCCATAGCACGTTTCATTAAATTATTTAATGTCTTAATCCTATGACCAACAGGGTCTCTATACATGTTTTCACTTCCTATTTGTTCGGCTACGAACTTAATATAACATATTTGTCAATTGTTGTAAAGAAAAAGAATAGAAAACTATTCTTCAACTTTTGAAAATTGATCAGTTCCTACACCACATAATGGGCAAACCCAATCGTCTGGAAGTTTATCAAACTTTGTTCCAGCAGCAATCCCATTATCTGGATCACCTAAATCTTCATCATAAATATAACCACAGACATCACACACATATTTCATCCTTACACCCTCCTTCCATAATTGACTTGATTAATATTTGAAACTCTGCTTTGTTTTTTTCACTCAATGTAGAGCGAATTGTAACAGTTGGTTCCATAATATGAATATTCTTCATTGGTTCCAAAATTTCGTTCATTGCTTTGATAGCACTTGGAGCCCAAGTTCCATTTTCAATTAACGCAATATCTCTATTTTGGAAATTCTTACTCTTCAAATGATGTAACAATGTTTCCATAGGACAGAAAACGCCACCATCATAAGACGAACTTGCTAAGATAAGCCGATCATATCGAAAAGCATCTGCAACAACATAAGACACATCTGTACGACATAAATCATGCATAACGACTGTTTCTCCCTGCATTTCCAAAAGATGAGCAAGATACATCACAGCATCTTTTGTGTTACCATGAATAGATGCATAAGCAATCAATACACCACTTTCTTCTGGTTGATATTGACTCCATAAACAATAATGATGTATGTATTCATCTAAATGATTATTTAATACTGGTCCATGTAATGGACAAATCATTTGAATATCTAACATTTTTGCTTTCTTAAGTACATTCTGAACTTGCAAGCCATATTTGCCAACAATATTAAGATAATAACGTCTTGCTTCCTCTTCCCATAATTCCTGATCAAAAGAGCCAAATGTTCCAAATGCATCAGCTGAAAAAAGGGTTTTTTCATGTTGTTCATAAGACATCATGACTTCTGGCCAATGCACCATAGGTGCCATTATAAATTGTAAATTATGTTTTCCAAGACAGAGTGTATCGCCTTCTTTAACAATCATTTTCTGTTGAATAAAATCGGTATGAAAGAATTGTTCCATCATTGTAAAAGTCTTCACATTTCCGACTATTTTCATACTTGGATATTTCTCAGATAAAATCTGAATACTAGCTCCATGATCAGGTTCCATATGAGAAACAACTAAATAATCTGGAATCTTATCCTTTAAAACCGCTTCTATATTTTTCAACCATATATCTTGACCTCTTTTATCAACAGTATCCATGATTGCTATTTTATCATCTAAAATAACATACGAATTATAAGTCACTCCATTGGGTATAGGATATTGTCCTTCAAACAAATCAAGAGTTTTGTCTTCAACACCTACATATACTAAAGAATCTGTTATTTTCACTTTATATCACCTCAAGATATTATTGTACTCGCTTTGCTCATAACTTCAATTATTATGCTCTCTAAAATACAATTTAAAACAAGAAAACATATTATACTGTTTTCTTGTTTTGATGAAAAGAACGTTTCTTCTGTTTTGGTTGACTATGCTTTTGTTTTTGAATTATCTTTTGTGTATTTTGATTTTTTTGTTTTTGATTATTCTTTTTTGATGTTTGATTAGATTTTTTCATCTGTGATGTTACTTTTTTAACAGGAACACTAAAGTCTTCCATTGGATAATAAGGATTCTCTATAACTGGAATCTTTTCACCAATAAACTTTTCTACTTCTGATAAATCTGATTTTTCTTGAAAGCAGCAAAATGTAATTGCCGTTCCATCTGCTCCTGCTCTGGCTGTTCTTCCAATACGATGCACATAGTTCTCAGCTTGCTCTGGTAAATCAAAATTAACAACATGTGTTAAATGATCAACATCAATGCCTCTAGCTGCTATATCAGTTGCTACCAGTACACGTACTTTATCTTCCTTAAATCGATTTAAAGCTCTGACCCTAGCATTTTGCGATTTATCCCCATGAATAGCTTCTGCTTCAATTCCTGCTCTTTGAAGTTTCTTACATAATGTATTGGCATTTCTTTTTGTTCTTACAAAAACGATTGCATTATAAATTTGAGGATTCTCCAAAAGTTTAATTAATAATTTTGCTTTATTAGCTTTATCAACATAATATAATGATTGTTGTATTCTCTCAACTGTCATTTGTCCTGAACTCACCATAACCTTTTCAGGATTATTCAAAATTTCATCAATCAAATGCTGAATTTCTTTTGGTAATGTTGCTGAAAATAACATCGTTTGTCTTTGCTTTGGTATATACTTCATAATCCTGCGAATATCATTAATAAATCCCATATCCAACATACGATCAGCTTCATCTAAAACAAAATATTCAATATGACTTAAATCTAGTAAACCTTGTTTATATAAATCACTCAAACGTCCTGGTGTTGCTATTAAAACATCAATTCCCCTTTCAATCTTTGTGACTTGTGAACCTTGACGAACACCACCAAAAATAACTGTTGATTTCAAATTCACAAAAGAATTCATAGATTGAAATGTTTCATCTATTTGCATTGCTAATTCTCTTGTTGGAGCCAAAATCAATGCCTTAATAGTTCTTGGATATTTTTCACTTTCATCTCTTAAATATAATTTCTGTAATATAGGTAAAGCAAAAGCAGCAGTCTTTCCAGTACCAGTTTTTGCACAACCAAGTAAATCTCTTCCCTCTAATAATAAAGGTATAGCTTGTTCCTGAATTGGTGTTGCTTCTGTATAATTTAATTTTTCAATTGCCATTTGTAATGGTTCTATTAACTTTAGTTCTTTAAATTTCATGTATATCCTCTTTTCTCAAATATCAACAGTATAACACATACTTTCAAATTATCAAAGAAGATGTCAAATTTATCACTATACTCCCCTATTTTTATAACTTTTATATTCATATTTTAATGATTTGTGATAAAGTCATAAACCTGCATAATTTCAATTATAAAAGACAAGTTCGAATAATGAATATTCATAAACTTGTCTCTTATCTATTTCTATTAAATTGTTACACTAACAGCTTTTCCATCAGGACCAGGAGTTTCATTCAGATAGGTTGCAACTTTCTCTCTGGTTTCTTGATTACTCACAACACAAGCAGAAACTTTAGTTGCTTCACCTTCAACAAGAGCATTTGCAAATCCAGAGCATCCTGGATATCCACATCCTCCGCAGTTAGCACCTGGAAGCATTTCAATAACATCAGCTATACGATGATCTTCTTCAACAACTAGATATTTATTTGCAATACCAAGAATACATCCTAAAACTGCTCCAATAGCCACCAATGATAAAACAGCACTAATATTCATCCTTGACCTCCTCCTTATGATGAGCAGTGTTGTGAGAACAAGCAATATTATTGCACCCACCACACTCGCTCAATTCTTCACACCCCTCAGGTTTAGGAGTGTTTTTGTTTAATAAATATGTTCCAATAAAGACAACAATTAAAATTGCCATCCAAACAAAAGCCCAAATATTCATTAAACAAGACCTGCGATTCCGGCAAGAGCACATGCCATAATACCAGCAGTAATTAATGCAATTGGAGTTCCTTTAAAACTTGCAGGAACATTTGCAATATCAAGTCTTTCTCTAATTGTTGCAAATACATAAATAACAATTGTAAAACCAATAGGAACTGCCAAACCAGCAACAGCTGCTTCAATAAAACTATAGTTAGCACTGATATTATCTAATGCAACACCAAGAACTGCACAGTTTGTTGTAATTAATGGTAAATAAACACCCATAGACTTATAAATCTCTGGACTTGTTTTCTTCAAAAACATTTCAACAAATTGAACAAGAGAAGCAATAACCAAAATAAATGTAATTAAATCTAAATAAGTAATTTCTAATGGTTTTAAAACCCCATGATAAATTGCATATGTGACAATCGATGCAACAAAAATAACAAATGTTACCGCATATCCCATATTTAATGCATTCTTTGGTTTCTTAGAAACTCCAAGTAATGGACAAACAGCATAGAATTTACTTAATACAACATTGTTAACAAATGTTAACCCAATAAACAAACTCACTAATCCCATACTATTTCACCTCCGCTTTCTTTGCTTTGTTTTCTTTTCTCACTCTTAAGAATTGAATAAAAGCAAGGATACAACCTAAAGTAATAAATGCTCCAGCAGGTTGTGTAAATAATGAAATGGAATAATCTTTAAAGAACTCAAATTGGAAAATCACTTGGCTTGCATCAAAGGGATTATATAAAGATAAACCACCAGAACCAATTAATTCTCTAAAGAACGAAATCACAACAACAGCAAATGTATATCCTAATCCCATTCCAATAGCATCTAATAAAGAATCAATAACACCATTCTTAGAAGCAAAACTTTCAGCTCTTCCAAGAATAATACAGTTAACAACAATTAATGGAATGAATACACCTAAAGACTCATATAAAGCTGGAGTATAGGCATTCATTAACATTTGTACACATTTTACTAATGTTGCAATAATAACAATAAATACAGGAATCCTAATTTCATTTGGAATTATCTTTCTAAGCAATGAAATAATGACATTACTCATAATCAAAACACAAATAACAGCCATTCCCATACCAATAGCATTTGTTAAAGTTGTAGTAATTGCTAGAGCTGAACATAGACCTAACAATAATACAAAGATTGGATTTTCAATAAATAATCCTTTTTTGAATATATCAAATTTTTTCATCTATGTTCCCTCCCTATTTAAAATTGTCTTCATAATGAGCAGTTGCTTCTTCAATACCTGTAATAACAGCACTTGAAGAAACAGTAGCACCAGAAATTGTATCAATAGAATCACCAATATTCTTTCCTACAATTCCATTTTTAAAGTCTGGTTCTGCAACTTTAGATCCAAAACCACTTGTTTCACCACTCGCATCAATAACTTCATAACCTTTATAAGTTCCATCATTATCTAAGGCAATAAGATAAACGATAGGTGTACTAGCACCACCATACCCTGTCACACTACATTTATATACATAACCATTTCCCTCTGCTTCATAAACACCTTGAATAGAAGGATACTTTGATGTATCAGTTTCTAACGCTTTAAATTCTGCAGAAGAATAAATTTTAACTAAATTTTCTTTTTCGCTTGCAATTTTAGCTTCTTGAATAATAGGATCAGTCATTTCGTAAACAACTGATAATGCTGCTCCTGAAAGTCCAGCAACGACTGCAAGGAAAAGAGCTAATTTTAATATTTTCATATATGATCCTCCTTATTTTGTTGCTGCAATTGCTTTTTTAATTGCAGAAACAATTCCTTTCGTTGTCATTGTTGCACCAGTTTTTGTATCAACACCATCGATATCAGCAAATCCAAATTCTTTTGCAAGATACTTATCATAGAATGCTTTTCCTTCTGGAGTTGCTACAGCTGTACCATGAATTAATTCAGCTCCATAGTATTCTGTTTCACCAGATGCATCTAAAAATTCAATTTTTGTTACCATTTGTTTTGCTTTATCAACAGTAATTTTTATTTTCATAGGTTCTGACTCTGTATATCCTACTTCACTCATTGTATAAACATAAGTATCACCTTTGACTTCACGTTCCATTTGTGACATAACAATAGCACCTTTAATCGCATTCACAATACCTTTTGTTGTCATTGTTGCACCAGTCTTTGTATCAACGCCATCAATATCACTTGTCTTAAACTCACCAGTTAAGAACTTATCATAGAATGCTTTTCCTTCAGGAGTTGCCACTGCAGTTCCATGAATAATTTCAGCTCCATAATATTCTGTTTCACCTGCTGATTCTAAAACCTTTACTGATTTAACAGTATCACCAGAAACTTTCACTTCAATTTTCATTGGTTGATCAGAAGAATATCCTGTTGTTTCCATAATATATCCGCCATCAACTTCTTCCAATACTTTCCAATTATAAGAATTAGCTTCTTCTTCAGCCTTTTTCTTTTCAGCTTCTTCTTTTTTCTTAGCTGCTAATTCTTCTTTTGCTTTTTTAGCTGCAATATCACTTTGAATACTATATCCTGCTCCAAAGACACAACCTATAGACACTGCCAAACAAACGCCAATTGTTGCCCATTGCTTAACAATTCTTGTATTTGTTCTTCCTAAAATAAATGAATCAATTAATGGTGTTAACATATTCATCATTAAAATAGAGAATAAAACACCTTCAGGATAATTTGCTTTTAAACGAATAATCATTGTTAAGAACCCGAGTCCAATTCCATAAATAATCTTACCAAGAGGACTCGTTGGAGAAGTGACTGGATCTGTTGCCATGAAAATAGCTCCAAACACGACTCCTCCAATACATAAATGCATAACAGGATAAGTGAATAAATCCAAACCATTCATGATTGCATAGACACCACTTAAAATAAGTACTGTTCCTAAATAGGCAACAGGAATTCTAGCATCAAAGACTCTTCTCAATGCCAAAACAACTCCGACAAGTAAGATTAACCAGATACATGTTTCTCCCAAAGTTCCACCATGTGTACCAGTCAATAAGTCCATCAATGTGTAGCTAAAGTCAGCACCACCCATCCAGTTTGTTCCAGCAAGCATTGTTGCAGGAGTCGCAGTTGATGTGATATCAACAATTCCTTGAGCTCCCGCCATCCCATTCACATATGGCAATAACTTATCACCAAATGATAAATGAACAAGGACACGACCTACCAATGCAGGATTAAAAATGTTATTTCCAAATCCTCCAAATACTAATTTTCCTAAGAAAATAGAAACGAAAGATCCAATTGCAACAACATATAAAGGTGTTCCTATTGGCAATGTTAAAGCAAAAATAACAGATGTAATAATAGGAAAACCATTTTTAATTTGTTCTAATACATTTGTTTTATGGATTAAGCCCCATACAGCTTCAGTTGCAACTCCCACAACAATTGAAACCACATAAATTAATGCAGCAGCAATTAATGGTTCATTAGTTGGGTAGTTATAGTAATAAAAATATAATGAGTAAGCAACAATCACCATAAGACCAATTGCCAAATCTCTCATAATTCTATGTGTAGAGAGCTTTTGTTTATAGTTTGGTGATGTTCTTTGTAAAGTAATCTTCATGATCAAACTCCTCTCTACGCTTTTCTTTTTTGTGCTAATTGATAACGACGTTTCGCTTTTGCAACCATATCTGTCACTTCAATCTTACTTGGACAGATGTAAGTACACATACCACATTCAACACAACGTTCAACATCTAATTTTCCAATCAATTCTACATTTCCAGCCTTTTCACCTTGCATAATACGTACAGGTTGTAAATGAGCTGGACAATGTAAAGTACATTCACCACATTTTAAACATGGTAAAGGCTGGATGTTTTCTTTTTTCATAACAGTGATGGCATTATTATGAGAATAAATAACGAATGTATCATTCATTACCGATTTTCCCATCATTGGTCCACCACCAACTAAGAATCCATCACAGTCATCATCAATATAACCACCAAGTTTTTCAACAATATAATTCACCGGTGTTCCAATCGCAACCTCTACGTTTTGTGGATTTTTAAGTCCATTCCCAGAGAATGTCACAACTCTATGTGTAATTGGCTCACCATTTCTAATTCCTTTAGATAAAGCAATTGCAGTTGATGAGTTATTGACTATAACACCAATTTCAGCAGGTAATTTATCAAACTCTTTCTTAAAGACTGTTTCAACCAAAACTCTTTCCCATCCCATTGGATAACGATCAGGAACTTCTCTTGGTTCAATATTGCTATAATTCTTTGCTTCTTCAACTAGTAATTCCATTAAGTCCGGTTTATGTTCTTTAATAGCAATAATTGCATTCTTCGCACCAGCAGCTTTCATTAAATATTGTGTTCCATCAAACAAAGCTTTAATATCTCTTTTCATTGCAAGATGATCACTTGTTAAAAATGGTTCACATTCAACACCATTAATTAAGATTGTTTCAATATTTTGAGGATGAGAATATTTGATATAAGTTGGGAATCCAGACCCACCTAACCCAATAATTCCTAATTCCTTAATTGCATTGAAGACTTCTTCCTGACTCATAGAATCAGGATTTTTAACTTCATACGCTTTCACTCTCTCATTTTTATGGTCATTTTCAATGACAATATGCTGTTGTAATCTTTTTGAAGCATGCATACGCTTTTCAATTCCCTTAACTGTTCCAGAAACTGATGAATAAATAGGAACATACATACTCTTGCGTGTTGCAATTTTTGTTCCTATACATACATGGTCTCCCTCTTTGACATGAACATCAAAGTCAGTTGCCATTCCTAAAACAAGGGGAATATAAACAACGTCAGGTGCTTCAATTGACAAAATAGGCTTATCTTTTGTTAAAGCCTTTTGTCCATTTAATTTTACTTTTCCTTTTCCAGATAAAATCGACATTGTATCCCTCCATATCTTAATACGTCATCATTATAACATTAACTCGCGATTTTGGGAACCTTTTCACGAGCCAATTTCTTATTTAGAAAACCAAAATAGGACTTTTTTTTGGCAATAATTATTTATTAAACAAAAAAAGGAAAAAGAATAAACAATATTTTCCAATCAATTATTCCTTTTCAATAATTTACATCGTTCTACAAATCTCATTTTTATTCGACATTTGCTATCACAACAGCCTGTCCAGATAACATAACACGAGAATTCTCTGTTATTGTCATATGCACACCTAAAATGGCATTGGCACCACGTTTCTCAGCTTTTTTAGTCAGTTCTTTCATCGCTTCTTTGATACTATCATCAACGATTCGACTCAACATCAATTGATCATCATATGCGTAAATATAACCCAAATCTTCAATGACTGTTTGATCTAAATAATAAGGTAGTGCTGAAATAATCATTTGCTTTCCCCCTCATCTTCTAAAATAACTGCTGTTCCCATTAACATCGGTTTCATTGTATCCCTTATATCAAAACAAATCCCTAAAACAGCATTCACACCTCTATCTTTTGCTTTATCTGCCAAACAATCTAAAGCATGATTCAAATACTTATCCATGTTCATAGCTATTCTGTTGAATCTAATTGCATCATCATAAGCAAAAACAATTCCTAGATCTTTGACAACTTTCTTACCAGGGTATGTTGATAATGTTGAAACAATCATATTTATCCCTCCTCGATTTGATTATATCACACAATAAAGCAAGGAAAAAACCAAACAGCGAAAAATCTTTCCCTTTATTTAATCATATTACTTGATTTTATAAAGTTACTATGTTAGAGTAGATTTGTAGACAAAGGAGGTCTTGATAAAATGAAACATTATGATGCTATTATTATTGGATTTGGTAAAGGTGGAAAAACGTTAGCTGGTGAGCTTGCAAAGCGTGGAAAAAAAGTGGCATTAATTGAAAAATCAAATCAAATGTATGGTGGAACATGCATTAACGAAGGATGTATTCCTTCTAAATCTTTAATTGTTCAAGCAGATACAAAAGAATATTTAGCAGCTGTTGAACAAAAAGAAAACTTAATTACAAAACTACGCCAAAAGAATTATGATAAATTGGCACAATTAGATAATGTTGATATTATTGATGGAACAGCAAGATTTGTAGACAATTATACAGTTGAAATTGATGGTCAAAAAACAATCTTTGCTGATTACATTTTTATTAATACTGGTTCAAAATCTGTGATTCCATCAATTCAAGGAATTCAAGAAGCCAAACATATATATACAAGTGCTACAATCATGAAAAAAACAACACTCCCAAAGAACTTAGCAATTATTGGTGGTGGATATATTGGTTTAGAACTTGCTAGTATGTATGCTCGTTATGGAAGTCAGGTCACAGTCTTTGAATTGAATGAACGCTTAGTTGGGCGTGAAGATGAAGATGTTGCTTTAGAAATCCAACATATCTTAGAAAATCAAGGTGTGCAATTTAAATTTAAGAGTCGTGTTCAAGAAGTCAGCAATCAAAATGAAAAAGCTGTCATTCACTACAGTCAAGATGAAACGCGATATATTGATCGTTTTGACGCCATTTTATTAGCAACTGGACGATCAGCAAATACTGCTGATTTAGGTTTAGAAAATACTGGTGTTCAAATGAATGAAAGAGGACAGATTATTGTTAATGAATATTTACAAACTGATGTTCCTCATATTTATGCAATGGGTGATGTTAAAGGTGGATTACAATTCACTTATATTTCATTAGATGATTATCGTATTGTTAAAGATCATCTTTTTGGAAATAAGACAAGAACCATTCATAATCGTGGTCATATTCCTTATTCAGTATTTATTTCACCAACATTCTCTCGCATAGGATTAAGTGAACAAGAAGCCACTCAGCAGGGATATGATGTCAAAATTGCAAAGCTCCCTACTGCTGCTATTCCTCGAGCCAATGTTGATGGCAAACCAGAAGGAATTTTAAAAGCGATTATAGATAAAAAAACTGATGCAATACTAGGTTGTGTCTTGTTATGTGAACGCAGTGAAGAAATGATTAACTTTGTTCAATTAGCAATGAATCAAAATATGAAATATCAAGATATTGCTAATCATATCTTTACTCATCCATCAATGAGTGAAGCTTTAAATGATCTGTTTAATATATAGGAGGAAAATTATATATGTCAAAAGTATTACATCGAAATGAAAATGAATTTTTAGATTTTTATCAAAATGCTGAATTACTCTTTATAGATTTCTTTGCTGAATGGTGTGGCCCATGTAAAATGTTAGCACCTAGTATAGATAAGTTGGCTGATGAACATCCTGAAGCAACAGTTGTGAAAATTGATGTTGATGCCACTCCTTTATTAGCAGCAAAATTCAATGTACAATCTATACCTAGTTTATTTGTTGTGAAAAAAGGTAAAATAACAAACAAGCAGTTAGGTTTTGTTCCCTATCCTGCTTTAGAGAATATGTTAAAGGGATAATTTATGAATTTTATCCTCGTCTTCTTTGAAGGGCTCTTCTCGTTTTTCTCCCCTTGCGTTTTGCCACTTATTCCTTTATATGTAGGATATCTTTCTGGTCAAAGCCATGATGAAGAAAAGCCTAGTCGTAAAAAATTATTTTTACTCACAACATGCTTTATTATTGGTATCTTTATAGCCATATTCTTATTAAATATATCAGTCCAAGTGATTAGTTCTTTTTTTAAAGAACATATGACCCTTATGACACGAATTGGTGGGATCTTGATTATTATATTAGGACTCTATCAGTTTGGTGTTATACGTTCACAAAAACTCAGTCAGACAAAACGTTTTTCTATGAAAAAATATATGCCATCACAATTTATATTTGCATTTGTTCTTGGCTTTACATTCGGTTTTGCTTGGACACCTTGTATTGGTCCAGCACTTGCATCAATTCTTATTCTAGGAACAAGTTCAGGTAGCTTTCTTATCAGTAACATATTGGTTATTATCTATGCTATAGGTTTAACTCTTCCTTTCTTTATTGTTGGGCTTTTTACTGACCAAACACTGGAATGGTTAAACAAACGTAAAAAATGGATGAACATTGCAGTCAAGGCAGGTGCAATTGTTCTCATTGTGATTGGTATCACGATGGTTACTGGTAAAATGAATGATATCTCAAAATATATGAGCAATGCTTCAACTCCCGTTGCGACACAAAAAGAACCTGTTGAACAAAATCAATTTCCTCTCCCTTATGCATTAAAAGATCAAAATCAGCAGGATATTTCTTTTCAGGATTTAAAAGGTAAAGTTGTCTTCCTTAATTTTTGGGCAACTTGGTGTCCACCATGTCAAAGAGAATTGCCTGAAATTCAAAAACTCTATGAAAAATATAAAGACAGCAATGAAGTTGCCATCATTACCATTGTTACTCCTGGCAATGGTGAGAAATCACAAGAAGAAATTATAGAATTTTTAGATGAAAAAGGTTATAATATGCCCGTACTCTTTGATAACGGTGAAGTGACTTCCTATTTCCAAATATCAAGTTTACCAACAACATTTATGATTGAAAAAACGGGCGAACCATATGGTTATGCAGTTGGTCAATTAAATTTGGAAATTATGGAATCGATGATTAATGAAGTTTTAAACAAGTGAGGTGAATAATGATGAAAAAACAATATGATATTGATTGTAATATTGCTCAAACATTAAATTTAATTGGTGACAAATGGACACTATTAATTTTACATGCTGTAAAAGTTGGATTCAAAACATATAAAGAACTACAAGAAAATCTCCCTGGTATTCCAACAAACCTTTTATCTAATCGTCTCAAAACTTTATGTGAAGATGATTTGTTAGATTGTGAGCTTTATTCAAAGCATCCACCTCGCTATCAATATAATCTTACTGATAAAAGCAATGATTTAGACGATATTTATAATGCCTTAATTATTTGGGGTGATCACCATTTACAAAAGAGTTTTAAATGCTTAAATCATAAAGATTGTGATGGAAATGTTCGTATCGTTTATGTCTGTGAAAAATGTGGCAAAGAACTTTCTAAAGATGAATTACTTGTTCATACACATTAAACTATAAATAAAACTGATGTTATCTTATAAAGAGATTTCATCAGTTTTTTTATGATTATATTTCTACCTTATTGAGTTGAGAGTCTTTGCACTTCTATGCTTATATAGACAAAGTTCATTTCCTTACTCATATCAATTCACTTGTATATACACAGTTCCTCTTCCACCTCAAGATAGCATTGTATTGATATTGATTTTCAACAATTCATATTTCTGTATTTATCTAACAAAAAGCGCTACACTATATATCTTTTATGAGCTCTTTTCATTACAGTAGTATTTATTTCTACCACCAAAAGTAACATTCTTGTTAATATATTACTACAGATTGTTTGTATAAGCATATTAAGTTATTCAGCTAATAATCTTTTATATTCACTCTTTATCTATATTCTCGATAAAAGAGTATAGACAATAGAATTTAAGCAAAAATAAAATGGATGCTCCCCATTCAATACAGGACAGCATCCATATACTAATATTTAATTCATAAATTTATATATCCAAGATTCTGGGTACATATTATTCTAATCAATTTCTTTAAATTTCATTATTTTCTTTTTAACTTCACAATTGTATCTAATTTAGATGTATATGGATATGTATCTAAAGGAATAATACTTTCAATTTGGTAATAACTACTCAATTCATCTAAATCCTTTGCTAGTGATGAAGGATGGTCACTTACATAAATAACATCTTTGACCTTTGATAATACTAAACTCTGTTTAATAGCACGACTTAGCTCTTCACATCTTATCACAGCAATATCAAATCTTTTCTTTTTACATTGCTGAACAGTTGCTTCGTCAATATTTTTACAGATAAATTCAACATTATCTTTATGTAAAAATTTCGCATTATCTTTTGCATCCTTAATATGATAATTTTTATCATCAATTGCAACAACATGTTGACTTAATGATAATTCTAATAATCCTATTCCACAGTTCAATGATAGTACACTCGTATTTTCAGGAATAAATGATTTCATTATATCTAATTTTTTCATTTCCATTTCTGGATTGATAGGAAATTCTGATTTTATAGAATATAAATATTGTTGTTCAAAACATTGAAAAGGCAATGTTGATTGACCATATATTTTTTTATAACCTTGTTGCTCAAAATCCTGATGCCTTGATGTATTGATTGTAAAATAAATACTTTTGACTTCTTCGATTTGCCCAATTGCTTTTGTCACTTCTTCACTTATTCCATCTTGTCCTGTAACAAAAAGCACTTGAATTTGTCCTGCAATATTTCTCACTTTCATAAAGCGAAGACCTTTTTTGACTTTATCATTATAATCTCTAACTTTATATTCATTTAAAATATTTTCAATTTTAACTAAACATTGATTAATTAATGGATCCTGCATCGAACAATTATTCATAAATGTTAAATACTTAGATTCTCTTTGATATATACCAACAGCAACTTTACCTTTAAAATAAGTCACTGGCAATGAAACGACCTTTTTATAACCAGTTTGTGTGATTGCTGGTATAACAGCTTTTATAGGAAGACTTTCTACATCAAAATCAGTATATTTCTTTAATGCATCTTTAAGTATTCCTTTCTTATGAGGAAGATGTTGTTTATAGGAAAGAGCAGTTAATGAACAACCTTGACAAAAATGATCTTCTTTACAGAAAGATTCAACTCGATCAGAGGAAACATTCATTGTCTTTAACACTTTTCCTTTTAAAAACTTACGATTATCTTCGATAATCTCTACTTCTACCATTTCACCAGGTAAAGCATTTTGAACAAAACATATCTTTTTATTGATATATCCAATCCCTTCACCATTAATTCCTAATTTCTTAATTTCTACTTGTTCTTTTCTCATCTTCTTTTCTCCTTAAATGTAACAAATTTGTAATATACATTCCAATATAAAATATTTCCGCTGCCCAATCAAACACAAACAAAATCACAACAATGAATGATAATGGTCCATAAACAGATTGAAAATCAGCAAACTGAAAATAAATATTTAATCCATAATATAAAACCAACATCAATGCACTTGCCACCAATGCACCTTGAAAAGCATCACTATGATGTGTGCGAATCCGTGGCACAATCATATAAATACTCATTAAACAAAATACCATCAAAAAATATAAAAAGATATGTCTTATCCCAAATAATGAATATAAAATATTAAATATATAAGCCAGTGGTCCTAAAGCCATGACTGCAATAATTCCAATAAACAATAGTAATAAGAATATTGTCACCTTAAATGTATAGATATAATAACTTATAAGACTCTCATCACGATCTTCCTGATACATATTCTTTGAGATTTCATAGATATTTCCAACACCTCTAGAAACTGTATAAATAGAAATAATCATAGTCACTAAAGCCACTGTATTAACAGAACGTGATTCTAAAACATCAATAATCATTGCTGAATATTCTGGCATCACAATCTGCTGAATAATATTTTCAATTAAGCTCATATCAATATTTAATAATGATGTCCCAACAGCAACCAGTGAAAAAGCAGGAACGATGATTAATAATAAATAAAACGATAAAGCTGCAGCCGCATAAGATGGTACAACAGCACGATAATCATCATAAATCTCTACACACTTATCATAAAAGTGTTTCACAATAATGCCTCCTTATTGATTAAGAAAGGAAAAACACTAGTCATGCTTTTCCTCTAATTCTTCTTCATCATTTTCTTCTTGGTTTAAAAGTTCTAATTGTAATTGAACGATTCTATTTTTATCAATCTGTTTAATTGTTAATAAAACTTGATCTATCTTTAAAACCTGATTTAATTCAGGGCTCCCATTACATTGACCTAAAACAAGACCTCCAATTGATTCAAAGTCTTCAGATGAAAATGTTGTTCCACATGTTTCATTCACTTCATCAATATTAAGACTTCCATCAATAAGATATTGTCCATTTTCTAATTCTATAATTGATGAATCTTCTAATTCATCATATTCATCATCAATTTCTCCAACAATCTCCTCAACAATATCCTCAAGAGTAACAATACCACTCATAACTCCATATTCATCAAGAACAATCGCTAAAGAAACATGTTCTTTACGCATAGCTTCAAAAACATCTGAGACATGATTAAATTCATACACAACAAATGTATCTCGCATAAATTCCTTCACATCAAATTTTGATTTCACAACTTTAGAAAGCATTAAGTCTTTAATATGCAAAACACCAATAATTTCATCATATGAATCTGAATGAACAGGTATTCTTGAAAATTGACTTTCTTTAAATGTTTTCATTAAATCATTATATGAAACATCATCAGCAACACTAGCCACATGAATTCTGGGTGTCATAATTTCTTTAATTTCGGTTTCACCAAATTCAAAAACATTATGAATCATTTCTTTTTCTTCATCTTCCAAGACACCTTCTTCATGAGAAACTGTCACAATTGTTTTTAAATCTTCTTCTGTCATTGTTGGTCCATTGTCTGTATCGCCACCTAATAGATGAATAAACAAACTTGAAATGACATTTAATACCACAACAACAGGTGTACATATCATTGTAATCAATTTAATAAAACGACAAACACCAAAAGCAATAGACTCGGCATTTTTTGTAGCTAAAGATTTTGGAGTAATTTCACCAAAGATTAAAATCATTAAAGTGACAAAACCAGTTGCAATTGCAACTCCAGTTCCTTCATTGCCAAACAAAGAAATCACAAATGATGTTGTTAATGAAGAAGCTCCTATGTTGACTAAATTATTACCCACTAAAATAGAACTTAACAAACGATCTTGATTCTCCAACAAAGAATCAACAATCTTCGCTTTCTTATTATTTTCCTCTGCTAAAGTTCTCACTCTAATTTTATTAACTGACATAAATGCTGTTTCACTCATTGAAAACAATGCCGATAAAGCAATTAATAAAATAAACATAAAAATCATAACTATCTGATTCGGGTCCACTTATAAAAAATCTCCTTATTACTAAATTTATTCAATCTTAATATAAATACGTGAAATTGTCAAATTTTCCTCTTTATTACATATATAATAGTATAATCTATTTTTATGAATTATCAACATTTAAAAATCATTTTAGGAGGAAATATGTATAAAATTGCCATAACTCTACGAAAGAAGGAAGATCACATGACCTTCTTTATGAACGATACTTATTATCAATTTCTTTCACCATATTTTGATATTGAACTTGTAGTTCCTAGAAAGGATCGTCAATATCAAGATGTTGTTAATAGAAATAATGCGCTACTTATTTGTGGAGGGAATGATATTGACCCTCATTATTATCACCAAGAATCACATCATTCAAACACTTTAGAAGATCATTTGATTGAAACTATGGACTTTGATATCTTTCAACAGTTTTATGAAGCAAAGAAACCTATTCTCGGTATCTGTCGTGGTATTCAAGTCATTAATATTTTATTTCAAGGAAGTTTATATCAGGACATTCCTTCACAATATCCAACGCTTATTCAACACAATAAAGATTATCACCATGTTCTTATTCAAAAAGATACATTATTAAGTCGCTATTTTCCATCTCAAATAAAAGTTAACTCTTCACATCATCAAAATATTAAAGATGTCCCTAAGACTTTAAAAATAAGTGCTATTAGTGAAGATGGTTTAATAGAAGGAATTGAAAACAACCAAATTCTAGCCGTTCAATGGCATCCAGAAAGAATGGATGAACAGCACCAAAAACAATTTATACAATATATCTTAGACTTTATACAAAATCATTCCTGAGATGATTTTGTATTTTTTATTATCTTAAACCAAAAATCCATAGTCTTCAATACATTTTTGCCATGACAATATAAAGACCACCCCGGCAAATGAAAGTTTCATTATAATTTAAACTCCATGATTTCACTATTATGGAAGCAGTATTTTTCTGTAACAGCTTGAATGATTATTTCATGTCAAGCCACAAACATCTTTTCATATCTTACATCTATATCTGCTGAACCAATTGATATACTGTTTTAACAATTCTAATCAAGCTTTTATATGACCTAGTCATTATTTTCTTATTAAGTTATCCATAAACTGGTCATTGTATATTTAATCAGATTGCTTTAAAAAATCTTTTATTGTTTCTATAAGTTCTCGATGTTGTTTCCTTCTTTGTACCAGAAATAAAATGGGGAATGTTACACAACAGGCAGCAATAATACCTAAAAACGCCATAATTAATGTTTGATTAATGAGTTCCATATATACACCTCTTTTGAGATTCAATTATAGCATAATTATATCAATTTAAAAATAAAGAATTAAACACTTTTCTATGTTTGATTCTCCATGAATTCACTATCCCAAAAGGCACAACTCATTTTACAATATCTATTAATATATAATTTCCCTAAATCATCTTTGATAACTCAAACACTCGTTACTTTGTACTAAAAATAAATACATGAATTGTAGACCTCTATTGTTAATATTAAAAAAGTAGTCATTCAACTACTTGTAAGTCTCTAAATGCTGATATAGTGTTCCAATAAGATTGGCATCATTTCTAAAATGGCATGGCACAATTTCAGGTTTATAAACATCAAATCCTAAATTATCATAAATAGCATCTAAATTTTTTTGGATGAATTCAATTAATAATGGCTGTGCACTAATTCCTCCACCAATCGCAACTTTCTCACAATCAAATATAATATGAACATTAAAAATTTGCGTAGCGACTTCTAATGAGAACTGATCAATCCCCTTAATGACCTTTTCATTTCCTTGATTTGCTAATTCAAAAATTTCTTTACCACTCATTTTTTTATCAGTTTCTAATTCTTCCTGAACTCTTTTTAACAAACCTTTAATTCCATTACGATCAGACCATGCATAATCCAACCCTATTGGATCTAGGCAATTCGTTTTCATAAATGAAAATTCTCCTGCACTAAAATGACGCCCTGTATGAACTTGATGATTCTTAATCAAACACCCACCAATTCCTGTTCCTAAAATAACAACAGCCCCATCTTGAATATCTTTTAAATTACCAAATCCAATTTCAGCATTAGCAGCACATTTAGCATCATTTCCAATCGTTATATTGATAGGACATCTTGCTTGCAGAACTTTTACAGTTTCCAATTTTTCTATGTAACGTAATGCCCCGCCAGTATAAGAATATCCTTTTTGAGGATCTATAATCCCAGGCATGCTTATAGCTATTCCAGAAATTTGAGAAGCATAACGATCATAAATTTCTCCTATAGTTTCAACAAAATGTTCCAATGAATCCATTGGTGTTGGCACACTTGATTTATCAAGTATTGATAAATCTTCTTGGATTAATGCATATTTAATAGCACTTCCCCCTACATCAAATGTTAAATATGTTTTCATTCCTTAAACCTCACTCTTATTTTCTCTTTTCTTTTATTGTAAACATATTTTTCAAGAAAGTAAACTGAAAACAAAGTATCACTTAAAAATTAGAAAAGAATTCACACAAAGTTATTATTGTCATCTGTATGTAAATTTGTTAAAATATGTACATTAGGAGGCATTTATAATGGAGTTTATTAAGAAGTTTGCAAAAGAAATTAGCGTCTTTGGTTTGGTGCTTGTTGTCTTTTTAGGATTATTTATTTATCGTCAAGCAACATTCAAAGATTATAAAACAATAAAACAATCTCATTTAACAGAAATGATTGAAAGCAAAGAAGACTTTGTTGTTGTCTTAGGGGATTCATCAAATACAACTGTCGCAGGTTATCAAACAATCATGACACAATATACAACAAAGAATCGTTCTACACCTTTCTATTATTTAGATACAAAAGATATAAAAAATATTAATGAGTATGTTGAAAAAACATTGGGAGAAAGTGTTTCTTACCCGGCAACATTTGTTATTAAAAAAGGCGAAGTTATTGCTAAAAAAGAAGGAAGTATGCAATACTATTCTTTATATGATTTCATCAAAGAAAATCTTAAGTAACTCTTGTTTTAAACAAGAGTTTTTCTATATCAAAATAACCAATCAAGATTCTCTCTTGATTGGTTATTTTATTATTTAACCACGATATATTTTCATGACCGTTGGCTGATAGATACGTTCTACACGTTCACTAATCAAACAAACAATTTCATAAGGAATTGTCTTTAATTCTTTAGCCATACGTGATAAAGTCATATGATCGCCAAAGATTTCAACTTCATCATGAACTTTGATATGTTCATCCACTTTAACCATCATCTGATCCATACAAACTCTTCCTACAATGGGATAATACTTACCTTGGATATAAACGTCTCTTCCTTGATTCGCACGGATAAAACCATCAGCATATCCAATTGGTAATGTTGCAATATATTCATCTTCAGGAGCCGTATAAGTTAATCCGTAACCTATTTTCTCTCCTTTTTTTATTTTTTTAATCATAACAACTCGACTATATAAAGACATGACTTGTTTTAAGTGTACACTCTCTTCACCAGCAGGATCCACACCATACATCGCTATTCCAATTCTTGCTAAATTGGATTTTTCTTCATGATGATACATCATAGAAGCAGAGTTTTGACAATGAATATAGCGAAACTGATGGTCTCCAACGATATCATAAAACATATTCAGTTGATTTTCATAAGCATCATTTTGCAGAGGATCATCAGCTGTTGCAAAGTGTGTAAAAACACCATCAATTTGAAAAATATCTTTAGGATAGTTTCTTAATACATCTTCAAATTCAGTTTTTGTTTTTAACCCAATTCTATTCATTCCTGTATCTATTTTTATATGCACCTTGACTGGCTTTTCATGATGATAAAGTTCAACAATCTCTTCCATATATTCCTTAGAGAATAAAGTTAATGTTATATCATAATCAATTACAAAATCAAGGTCTTTTAATGGAATTGCACCTAAAACCAAAATATCTTGTTCAATCCCTAATTTTCGTAAATCAATAGCTTCTTTTAAGGTTGCTACACCAAACATTGAAATGTGTTCATGATCCTTTAAAACATTGGCAACTTCCTGATATCCATGTCCATATGCATTTGCTTTAATAATTGCCATCATTGGCTTTTGAACTCTTTGGTATAATGTGTTGACATTGTCCTGCAAATAATCAAGACGTATCAATGCATGTGTATCACGATAATGTGTCACAGTAACACCCCTTTTCATTGTTCTAGTATAGTCTAATCAGCATTTTTTTTCAAGAAAAAATAGGGATTAATCCCTATTTCACATTAGATGCCTGCATACTTGATAAAACTGCAATCATTTCTGCTTTAGTTAAATCATTAGAATACAATGAGCATACAATGCCAGAAGAAACATATGTCATTTGATTCTCATTTTCAAAAGCAACACCATCAATTAAATCAATCATTTTTCCATTGACAACCTCTACATCAATATCATCACCTGAAGTCATTGCACTTTCAATAATTGTAAACGACTTATCTCCAGTAAATTTAAGAATATGATTTGTTGTATTTTGGATTTGAGATACTTTTTCATGTTCTAATGTTGATCCCATTAATGATACAGGATAAAGTGGTAGTGACGCAGAAGCACTTGTATATTGGTTTTTGCTTTCTTTCATAATTGTCTCTTGAACAAAGGCATCTTTCTTAATATCTTCATTAGATTTAAAAGATGTTGCAGTGAGTTTGATCACTTCTGTTCCATCGCCATCATAAACTGTTACATAAACAGGTTTTAAATCTTTATCGAATTTGACTTCTTGTGTTTTCACACGTTCATCGTTTTCATAAGTCATATTTCCATTTGCCAAATATCCATCTTTCACCTTCTCTGGTTTATTATCTTTTAAAAATGATAATAATGATTGATAGATGTATGGTTTTGGAGAGTTATTTGGCCATTCACTTTTAAATTGGAAAGCTTGATTTAATGAAGGTGTAAGTACAAATACACCATCATCATTTCTTACTATAACTTGTGCTTGATTTAAAGATTTATCATAAAGTTCTACTTTATAGTAATCTTTATCATCAATCTTAGCATAAGTTGATGTGACTTGATATGATTTTAATTCATCATTCTCAAGCATTTCCATATTACAAACCAATTGATAACTCTTATATTCATTGGCCTCTTTCATCAATTTATCCAATGAAGATGATTTAAACTTAAAAAAACAAAATCCACCCACCAAAAGCACAACCGCAGCAATGATTGCAATATATTTCTTATTCATCATTTTTCCTCCTCAACATAATTTATGATAAATGTCATGTTTTATGAATAAAGATAACATGTTTGGTTATACTATCACTAGGAGGAGTAGACTATGAACCTAATACAAAAGATTGCTTTGGTATTTACAATTATAGGTGCCATCAACTGGGGATTAATTGGTTTATTCAATTTTAATCTAGTTGAAAGTATTTTTGGTACCTCTATGTTAAGTGCTATTATTTATATGATTGTTGGTATTGCTGGTATCATTAACATTATGTTACTGTTTACTGACCTTGATCAATAGATCAATGTTATCAACAATGGTCATCATAACATTTGGTATGTTATGGAGACAAGATATAAAAAGTCTAATGATCACAATTGATTATTAGACTTTTTTTCTCATTATAATACCTTTTCTTTACCTTTATACTTAAACATCCTATAATAAAAAAAGGAGGTATATTTATGAGAGATGCAGAAAAAACAATCGGGAATTTAATAGATAAGCAAAGTGTTGCTTTTATCAGTTCAATTGATGAAGAAGGTTTCCCTAATACCAAAGCCATGTTACCACCACGTATAAGAGAAGGAATTAAGATTTTTTATTTTACAACCAATACTTCTTCAAGAAGAGTTGCACAATATAGAAAGGATCCCAAAGCGTGTATCTATTTTTGTGACAAACGATTCTTTAGAGGCGTTATGCTCAAAGGAACAATGGAAGTTTTAGAAGATGCACAAAGTAAAGAACTTATATGGCAAGATGGTGATACAATGTATTACCCTGAAGGTGTTACTGATCCAGACTATTGTGTTCTTCGTTTCACAGCAACACAAGGAAGATTTTACAGTCATTTCAAATCTGAAGATTTTGATATCTAATCTATACATAATTAAAGAGACAATCTCGAAATGAACCACGATTATTTGTACGTCTAAATAATGTGGTTCATTTATGTTATACATATCAAGATAGCAAAATGCAAACCTAGTGATATCTCTTCATATTCGATGATATTAAACAAACGAAAGTTAAATATTAAATATCAATAATACTGTTATGGAAAGTATAAATACCATATTTGTCTTCATTTCATAATTTCCTTCACATATCCCTTTATTGATTCTTATTATTTTAAAGTCAACTAATGTATATTATTTCTTCTCTTTCCTAACATATCTGTCACTGTCATTTTCAATACAGTCGTGACTTTCATCATATCTGTATTAAATTTAAAATCTTCTGCATGATATTGGCGCATTAAAATTTTTAATGATTCATATTTATCTTCATCCGCAACAATTTCTATAGTTCCATGTCCAATAACACTTGCATATCCCATAGTACAACTCATTCTTTCTTCATATAGAATAAAATTATGATCACAATCCATTTCAAATGTTGCACGATTATCCTTTGCTATTAAATCCAACTTTTTCCCTTCCATAGCAGCATGGAAATAAAAAAATACCTGATTTCCTTGTACATCCAAACCAAAATTGAGTGGAACAACATATGGATATTCATCATCGTTTAATGCAATTCTACAAACATCACATTTTTTAATAATATCAATTATTTCATTAAAATCAGTGATTTCTCTATCTTTTCTTCTCATATTTTTCTCCTTGTTATCGTTTGATTTTTCTAACTCACCTTAAATTTTTAATAAAACACCTCCACAAGAGGATATTACATAATAGAGCCATTTACCACTCTCGTTGTTATTTTTGTTATCACCTTCTGCTATAAAATCTTCATCTAGCCATTAGAGACTGTTATTTTCTATACTATACATTCATTATAGCATAAATTAAAATTGTTTTTATTATGATATAAAAAATTATACATTGAAAAAAGATAGCGTCATTCATTTTCTATTTTACAAATGAAATCGATTATATTCATCCAAAAAACACTTCAATATTAAAGTGTATATTTGGTCTTGAATTTAGTTTATAGTCAACACAAATAAAATAATGTAATTTTCATATCAAAATTAACACTTTCCAACTGGGTATTTTTTAATGTTTTTTTTCATTTTATTAGAAATCATCTTTTTGATATCAACTTTTAAAAAGGCAGATAATTGAAAACAATAGATAAAGACATCTGCCAATTCTTCACAGGCATGTTCAAAGTTATACTCATCTTCCCATTGAAAACATTCTAAGAGTTCAGCTGCTTCAATAATAATTGATTTTGATAAATTATCAGCTGTATGATACTGATGCCAATCACGTTCACTCACAAAATCATCAACAATCTTTTCTATCATCTCTAACTGATCTCTAGGTGATGTCAAATCATATTCAAACATTTCACAATAATCAATCCCATCCTCTTGACGATGCAAATCAGCTATCCCTGTAAAATAAAACCCGTGTCTCTGATATAAATAACGTGCTGGTAAATTTCCTTGTGTTAAATCTAAGCGTAATGCTAAACAGTGACATCGTTTAGCAATATCTTTGATAAAACGGATCATTATACCTGCATAACCCTGACCTTTGTATAATGGAGCAATTGCCAAAGTGTGAATAACCATAACTTCACTTTCTTTAGCATTAACAAGCCAATTTGCGTCTTCATACCCTAAGTCCTGTTGATGATTGAGAATAACACTTCCAATCGTTTGGTTCTGATCTTTTAATACAAACATTTCTTGTTTTTCAATGGCTTGCTTTGCAGAGTGAATTGTTGGATAAATTCCTTTAGGCCATCTTGGATAATTCACTGTCTGTTCTAAATCAGTATGGATATCTTCATAAATATGAGCAATATCTTCTAGGTCATCTAAACTTGCAAGTTCTAATTTTAAATTTTTTAACATCTTTTCTCTCTCTTTCCATAAGAAAAAGACGATAAACGTCTTATTCTTTAAATTCTATCATTTCACCAGTCTTTAATAAGACTCTTTTTTTATGTTTGACTAATGATAACATAGGAATATCATCATTAGAATCAGAATAACCATATGAATTTTCATAATCAATTTCAATATCCTGATTCTTTAGATACTCTTTAATCCGATTAATCTTTTCTTTCCCCTTACAATTTTTACCTATAATTTCAGATGTTTCATGATTTCCAATGCGTCTTGTTCTTGTACCAATCAACTGATCAATAGGCAGTTGATTATACTTCATATAGACTTCACTAGAAGCAGTGCACAAAATCACAACATAACCCTCATCTTTTTTACTTTGCATTTCTGCAACAACTTGTGGATAGTAATATATCTCAACATGTTGATGATAAAAATCCTCAAATTCCTGATCACTCATATAACGAACAGGAAATAACAAGGCTGATTTGGCTTTTTCAAATGATGACAAATGAATAAGATATAAACCATAATAGAAAGCCATTTGAATTAAGAATATACAATGCCAAGGATGCTTACGTATATCATACTGAAGCAATCTGGTTATCGTATTTCCACTTGCAACGGTATTATCAAAATCAAACAATGCCACTTTCTTTATCATTAAGCAATCTCCAATGCAATTTCCATCATGGCTGTAAAGGTTTTTTCTCTTTCTTCAGCAGTTGTTTCTTCCTGTGTCACCAATGAATCAGAAACAGTTAACAAAGTCAGGGCTTTCTTATCCAAATGTGCTGCAGTCGCAAACAATGCATAAGATTCCATTTCAACTCCTAAGCACCCCATCGAAGCCCATTTCTGTGCTGATCCCTGATCAGCATGATAAAAAATATCAGATGCAATCACATTTCCAACATGGTAATTTAAGCCTTTTTCCTTTGCTTTCACAACTGCTTGTTCAAGCAAGTCATAAGAACTAATTGCTGAAAATGTTCCAGGTAGTTCATATTGATGAGCAAAATTGCTGTCAGTACAACTTCCTTGGGCAATAATAATATCACGCAAATGAACATTTTTTTGTAAAGAACCACAAGAACCAATACGAATAATGGCTTCAACACCATATTGTGTAAATAATTCGTGTGAATAAATTCCAATTGATGGTTGTCCCATACCAGAACCCATAATAGAAACTTGTTTACCTTGATATGTGCCAGTATATCCTAACATATTTCTCACGGTATTAAATTGTTTGACATCTTCCAAATAAGTTTCTGCTAGAAATTTTGCACGCAATGGATCTCCTGGCATTAATACAGTTTTAGCAATATCTCCCATTTGGGCTTGATTGTGTGGTGTTGACATATTAAATTTCCTCCTTAATGAAATGTCTTTCCTTCTTGAAAATAATAAACATCTTTTAATTCTGATGAGATCTCTTCACCAGCAATCGCTTGATGAATTGCATCTATCATCTCTTGATCTGTTCCTATATCATATCCAACTTTTGCAAAATAACCATCTAAAACAATAAACGGAACGCTTCCAGCATCTTCATCAACATAGTAATCTTTTAATAAACTACAGGTTTTTGCATAAGCTTCAACTGATGCATCTTCATCAATATCCATTTTAGTAATCTTCATACTTTGACCATACTCTTCTTCCAGTTGTGGTATGACAACATGAATAAATGATTTACACATTGGACAAGTTTGAGAATAATATACATATAAATAATACTGCGGTTGCTTTTGACATCCTGTTAATAAAATAAGGAATGCTAAAAATAATTTCTTCATTTTAAGATTCCTTATACAAGAAACGATAAGCCTCTAATTCATATCCTAATTCTTCATGATTCACAGCTTTTTCTATATCTTTAGCAAGTTCTTCTTCATCACCTGATGTATATCCTACAGTTGCAAAATAACCTTCAACAGCATAGAAAGGTCCTTTTTTATAAAATTCCTGATCAAAATCCTGTAGTGAATCTATCACTTTATCATAAATAGGTTCAGTTTTTTCATCATCTAAATCATAGAGTTGTATAACTAATGAATCACCATACATTTTTTCTAAATACGGAATCGCTTCTTTCTTAAAGGCTTTACATTGTGAACATGTTTCTACATAGAAGAAAGAAAGCGTTGTTTTTTGTTTTAAAGTTTTGGTTGGTATTGGCGTTGATTGACAACCCCATAACAATAAGACAGATAATAATAGTAAAATCTTTTTCTTCATCATAATCTCCTTTGCTTCTTTATTATAAACTATCTTTATTTGAAAGTATACCTGATGAAAGTATAAAATTTATCTAATTTTGTTGCAAAAAAATAATTTTAATAATATAATGGTATTAAGGAGGGCGAGAGAATGAACTTTGAATGGTCTACAAATGATATTGCAACAATGACAGTGACTGTATATGAAACAAATTTAACATTAAATAAAGCAGCATGTGCTCATTTTGAAGATGTCAACTATGTCTTGTTAGGAATAGATAAAAAAACAAGACAAATAGGAATTAAACCTGTGACCAAGCAAGAATTAGATGACAATATCTATCCTGCTAGTCAACTCCATCGCATTTCATTAGGAAAGAGTTATGGTAGAATCTCCAACAAATCGTTTGTCTATGACCTAAGTCAAGAATTTAAATTCGATTTTAGTGAAAACCAGTGTTATAAATACAAAGCCACATATGATGTTGTACATGCTATAATGATAGTACAACTATAAGGAGGGAAATCAATGTCAATTACGTTCGTATGGACAATTGTCTTAGTTATTGCTATTATTGTAGAAGCTATTACAGTTGATTTAGTGAGTATTTGGTTTGGCTTAGGTGCCATTGCTGCATTAATTGGCGAGTTCTTTGGTTTAGATCAAACGCTACAAATTGTACTATTTACAATTATTTCAATTGTTTGTATTTTTGTAACAAGACCATTGGCTAAAAAATATTTACGTGGTAATACTATTAAAACAAATCTTGATAGAGTTATTGGAAAACATTGTTTAGTCACAGAAACAATTACAGCAGATAATAAAGGCGAAGTCAAAGTTATGGGGACTTTATGGATGGCTACAAGTTTAAACAATATGACAATTCAAGCAGGTGAATATGCTGAAATTGTTTCTATTGAAGGTGCTCATGTGATTGTTAAAAAAATAAATAGAGAATCGGGAGATGATGGATTATGATAGATTTTATTACAAATTATTTATGGATAGTTATTTTGGTGATTATTGCTATTATTGTGATTGCAAGAACAATTCGTATTGTTCCTCAATCTTATGCATACGTTGTAGAAAGAATTGGTGCTTATAATCGTACATGCAATGTTGGTTTACACATTTTGATTCCTTTATTAGATAGAATTTCTAATAAGGTGTCATTAAAAGAACAAGTTATTGATTTTGCACCACAACCTGTTATTACAAAAGATAACGTGACAATGCAAATTGATACAGTTGTTTATTTTCAGATTACTGATCCAAAATTATTTACTTATGGAGTTGTAAGACCATTAAATGCTATTGAGAACTTAACAGCAACAACACTTCGTAATATTATTGGAGACCTTGAATTAGATGAAACATTAACTTCAAGAGATATTATTAATTCAAGAATGCGCTCTATTCTTGATGAAGCAACAGATCCTTGGGGAATTAAAGTACACCGTGTGGAAGTGAAAAATATTATTCCTCCTCGTGATATTCAAGAAGCAATGGAAAAACAAATGCGTGCTGAACGTGAAAGACGTGAGGCTATCTTACAGGCAGAAGGTAAAAAAACTGCAGCCATCTTAACTGCAGAAGGTAAAAAAGAATCTATGATTCTTGAAGCCAACGCAGAAAAAGAAGCCCAAATTGCTCGTGCAACAGGTGAAGCAGAAGCATTAAGACTTGTTTATGAAGCTCAGGCAAAAGGTATTGCTTATATTAATGATGCAGCACCTGCTCAAGCTTATGTCACATTAGAAGGTTTCAAAGCTTTAGAAAAAGTTGCTGAAGGTGAGGCAACAAAGATTATTATTCCTAGTGATATTCAAGGATTGGCAAGTACAATTACATCAATTGCTGAAATTGCTAAAGATCCAAAGAAAAAAGGATAACAGAATGTTTAACAGAGATTCAAATTGAGTCTCTGTTTTTATTAGTCGTTTAAGTCGATTGACAGATAAAGATGAAATGGATACAATGATGAAGAAAGAGAGGATGAGAAATTATGCATTATGATTGTTTAATTGTTGATGATGAGGTTCCTCTAGCTCAAAGTACAACTGAATATTTTAATCTGTTTGATGTAAAAACTGTTGCTGTCTTTAATGCAAGAGATTGTATAGAATTCTTAAAAAATAATACTGTTGATTTAATATTACTTGATATTAATTTAGGTGAGACTTCCGGTTTTGATTTGTGTCAAGCTCTCAGAAAAACAACACAGATTCCTATTCTTTTTATTAGTGCTAGACAAAGTGATGATGATATTTTATTAGCTCTCCATATTGGTGGAGATGATTATATTCGCAAACCATATTCACTTCATATTTTACTTGCAAAAGTGAAAGTGACATTGAACCGTTATGGAACAAAAACTTCACATATCTATGAGAATCGGCATTTATATATAGATTTCTCTGCTCAAAAAGTAAGCATTCATGGTCAGCCTATAAAATTAAAAACTTTGGAATATAGACTCTTATGTTATCTCATTGAAAATAGAAATAAAGTTCTTACAAAAGAAGAAATCTTTAATAATGTATGGAGGGATCACTTTACAAGTGATGGAACTTTAAATGTTCATATTCGTCATTTAAGAGAAAAGATCGAAGAAAATCCTGATTCACCCATCATGATTCAAACAATCTGGGGTGTAGGATATACATTCGTGGAGCAGCTATCATGAAAAAGAAAGTGACACTATTGATGATCATCTTTTTCATAAGCCTTCAGGCTTTTTTGCTTATTCAAATTTACTCTTTGCAGGATAATCAACCCTTAGATACTGTTTTGATCAATGATATTAAGCAGTCTGCTTTACAACAATGGCAAACATTATCAATGACACAATCTTTTAACAACCCTGATCAGGATCATACACTTGATTTTACTATTATTAATAAACAAGAAGAGATTTTATATACAACTAATGCAGAATTTTTCATCAGTTCTCAACACTCACTTGCTCAGCGTGAGACTATTATCAATATTCAAAATCAAGATCAATATCTTGGTCAATTGATTATACATAATCCTATAAACTCTCAGTCACTCATAAACCAACAAAAAACAAGTTGGATTATTTCAATTATGACTATTTTAGAGATTATTCTTGTACTTGGATATTTTAGATATCTCCAGTATATTATCTTTCAACCATTTCAAAAACTCAAAGAATTTGCATCACGGGTTGCTCATGGAGATTTAGATTTCCCACTCACTATGGACCGTCAAAATATATTTGGTGCTTTTAGTGAAAGTTTTGATTTAATGCGTGAAGAATTAAAAATAGCACGTTTGCATGAACAACAAGCAAATCAAAGTAAAAAAGAATTGGTTGCTAAGCTAAGTCATGATATTAAGACACCAGTTGCTTCTATTCAAGCTGTATCCGAACTCATGAGTGTTACATCAACAAGTAGTAAAGAAAAACAACAATTGCAAATTATTCATGATAAAGCGAATCAAATTAATCAATTGATTTCAGATTTATTTCATGCTTCTTTAGAGGAATTACAGGAACTCAAAGTTACCCCTACTCTTCATCAAAGCCAAGAAATTTATCAAATAATTAAAAATTCTGATTATCAAAATATGACACATATCCAATCTATTCCTGAGTGTTTAATAAGTTATGATGCCATTCGTTTACAGCAGGTCTTTGATAATCTCTTAAGTAATTCTTATAAATATGAAGCATCCCAAATTGATATATCCTTTGAATTTAAAAAAAATCATTTCGTTATATTCATTTCTGATAATGGATTAGGAATAAAAAAAGATGAACTTCCCCTTTTATTTGAAAAATTTTATCGTGGCAGTAATAGTCAGAAAAAGAGCGGCAGTGGTTTAGGTCTCTATATCTCACACTATTTCATGAAACAAATGCATGGTGATATGAAGGCTGTAGAATCAATGCATGGTCTCTCTTTAGTTTTATCATTACCTTTAGCATCATAATTAAGAAACTGTTAAGAATTGAACAAAGACAAATAAGGATTTTCTATGATAGAGTGAATATGTCAATAGACAGAAAGGAATATATAAGATGAATGAAATTATACTTTCAACTCAAAAGCTATGTAAAACATTCTCTAGTCAGGGAAATCAACAACATATTTTAAAGAACTTAGATTTAAATATTTATAGAGGGGATTTTACTGTCATTATGGGACCTTCAGGGGCTGGGAAATCAACATTATTATATGCTTTATCTGGAATGGATAAACCAACCCTTGGAACAATTCAATTTTCAAATAAAATCATTTCTGATTTAAGTAATGATCAATTGGCGATTTTTAGAAGACAGCATTGTGGTTTTGTTTTTCAACAAATTTATTTACTTGATACAATGAGCGTTATGGATAATGTTATGGCAGCAGGATTACTGCTTTCACATAATCGCAAAGACATTTTAAATCGTGCTATCCAATTATTTAAATCAGTTGGTTTACCAAAAAGCTGCTGGTCACAGTTTTCATCCCAGCTTTCTGGTGGTGAAGCACAACGTGCAGGTATAGTTCGTGCTTTGATTAATCAACCTGAAATCATTTTCGCTGATGAACCAACTGGTCAATTAAATTCAGCTTCTAGTACTGATGTTTTAAATACCTTAACAAAAGTCAATCAATTAGGTCAAAGTATTATTATGGTGACTCATGATTTACAATCAGCTCGCCGAGGGAATCGGATTCTCTATTTACAAGATGGTGTCATTCGTGGAGAATGTCATTTAGGACCATATCAACCCAATAATCAAAAACGCCATGAGCTTTTAACATCCTTTCTGATTGAGATGGGGTGGTAATGATGACATATATTTGGCTTTTAACCAAGTCCCATTTACACAAAAACAAAGGGCAATCACTTTCACTTTTATTGATAATTATTCTTGCTGGTATTTTAATGAATCTAGGATTAATGGTTGGTCTTCATTATAATCAGTCATTTGATCAAAGAGCAAAAGATCTCAATAGTGCTGATGTCATTATTGCCCTACAAAAAAAAGACCCCAAATATATCAGTTCATTTGAACAAAAGCTCTATACTGATAAATTATCTTCTCAAATAGAAAAACAGTCTATTTTGTATTTATCTGGTGAATGTCAATATAATCAAGACGAGACCACTAAGCAATTTGCTATTATGAATGCTCAATCAAAGCATCAAATCAGTCAAATCTCTTATGTAGAGAAATCTAAGACATCTTATAATAATCCGATTTATTTACCTTATCTTTTTAAGACTGGTGGAAACTATGAATTAGGTGATACATTTCATTTAAGAGTATTTTCAAATGATGGTCAAGAAGAAAAGTTTTCATACCAAGTTGCGGGATTCTATGAAGAAACAATGTTAGCAACCCTTAATTCCACAACAACAGGATTGATTTTAGAAGATGCTCAATACCAACAATTATCTAAGGCATTTACTCATACTTTAGATGCCTACATGTATCACATTCAACTCACTGACCCTTCTTTAGCTGAAGTGTATACAACCAAACATACTCCTGATGTCAATCGCTCAACTACACTCTATGATTGTGTTTTCTATGATACAATTAAAATGGCCAGAACAATCACATCATCAATTGGATCATTATTAATCATTGCATTTGCATTTATATTAGCCAGTATCTCAGTCATTGTCATTAAATTTAGAATCAGTCATTCAATTGAAGAAGATATGCAAAATATTGGTGCTCTTAAAGCCATTGGTTATACTGGTAAAGATATTGTAAAATCACTTCTTCTTCAATTTTTAATAATAACGATAATTGGTTCATTTCTTGGAATTATCTGTTCCTATGCACTCTTACCTCTTCTTTCGCAAATGTTTGCTATTCAAACAGGAATTATTTGGAATCAAGGATTTGATATATTTTCATCATCATTAACTATCAGTTTATTACTTGTCTTAACTATCTGTGTTGCACTTTTTTCGGCACAAAAGGCAAGACATCTTCAACCAATTCAAGCACTACGTAGCGGTTTATCAACCCATAACTTCAAACATAATATTTTCCCACTTGATTCTTTTCCTGGGAATTTGCATATTTTACTTGCTGGAAAAACGTTCGTTCAAAGTTTTAAACAAAATCTTTTTGTTGGAATGATTGTTGCTAGTATTAGCTTTGCCGCTCTGTTTGCAAGTGCAATGTATGATAATATTTCAGTTAAATTTGATAAATTTTTAGAATATACTGTTGGAGAACTTTTTGATGTACAACTTTATATCAAAAATCCTGCCCATTTAATGCAAACAAAAGTTTTATTAGAAACATTCCCTGAAGTAAGAAAGGTTATTGATTATAATATTGAATATTTAAAAACTGATGAAGGCGCATCTGTTATTTGTTATGCAACTGAGGATTATGCCAATTATGATAATCAAGATATACTTTATCAAGGAAGATTCCCAAAACATACAAACGAAGTTGCTATTGGAGGACTCTTATCACAATCATTTCATAAGCAGATTGGTGATACAATTACTTTAATTAAAGGTGACAACCAGCAAGAGTATTTGATTACAGGTTTAATTCAAGGTTCTAACTTTATGGGACATGATGCCGCAATGACAAATGATGCTTATCAAGCATTGTCTCCTTATCATCAACAATCAACTCTTAATGTTTATTTAAATGATAACATAAATATTGATGACTTTATTCAGATGATTAAAGATAAATACCCTGATACATTTATCAGTGTTGTGAATAATATGAAAACCATTACAGCTTCGATGGGAACATACCGTGAAATTGTGAGTATGTTAGTCATTGTTATTGCTTTTGTAACTGCTGTTATTATCGCTTTAACATTATATCTTGTTATGAAGACTTCATTAACACGCAGAAAAAAGCATCTGGGAATTCAAAAAGCATTAGGGTATACAACTTCTCAACTGGTTTTACAGAATGCCTTAAGTTTATTGCCTGCTCTGCTCATAGGATCGTTATTAGGTTCTATAACTGCTTATTATACAATAAATCCTATCTTAAGTTTATTATTTTCAAGTATTGGCATTATGAAAGTTAATTTTGAAATCATACCAGCCATATTTCTGATTTTAAACTTTATAATTATTTTCTTTGGTTTTATTATTTCCATTTTTGTTGCTTTACGCATTCGTAAAATAACTCCATATTCATTAATGAGCCATTGATATTTCAAATAGATTGAGCAAGACATATGCTGAATCTATTTTTTTACTTTCAAATGAGGTATAATAAGAACAAAGGAGGAAAGATATTATGAGTTCAAAGACAACAAATTCTACAACAATGTTTATATATATTGCTATGGTTATTATGGGTGTTTCTATAATAGTCAGTTTAACAAATTATTTTTCATTCTTTAATATCCTAAGAGCCATTTGTGGGATGACAATTATCTTTGGATATTATTTATTAACTCAACAAAAGAAAGTCGGTTTTATAGTGATGTGGTTAGGAACACTCTTTTATGCATTGACTCTACAAATATTAGGTCCTGAAGGTGCAATAGTTTCTATTTTTATGTCATCAGAAATCATTTTAAATATCTTTGTGACATTTGCTGTATCAAAACAATTGAAAGATTATTCATAAAAAAAACAGCACCTTATAATGCTGTTTTTTTCCTAAATATAAAACTGACTCCTGTTTCTTGATTAACTGCATGAACCTGATATCCAAACATTGATGAAATCTTACTGACAATTGAAAGTCCTAATCCAAATTGACCTTTCACACCTTTAACATAAGGATTAAATAAAAAAGGTAAAGTTTCTTGATCAATATGGTCGCCATCATTATAAATCTCTAAATATTTTTCCTTAAGAATAATATGTATTTCAGTCTTTGCATATCGTGTTGCATTTTCAATGATATTTTCAATTGCAACACGCCAATGTTCTTCATCACCAATAAAACATACATCTTCTAAATCTGTTTTTAAGGTTAATTCTGGTTTTAAAGCATCCATTTGATTGACAATCTTTTCAATCAATTGTTTCATATCAAATGTTCCTAATTCATTATTCTCACCTTGTAGATAATCCAGTCTATTTAAATATAAGAACGACTTCACTTTATGTTCTAATCGCTCAGCATTCTCTAAAATAATATCCATAGAACTATTTTTATCACCATAAGGATAAATATCATCCTTAACACTTTGACCATATGTTTGAATCAAAGCAATTGGTGTTTTTAAATCATGTGAGATATTATGAATCATTTCTTCTTTAATGCTTTCTTGTCTCTCAAGATCTTCTTTCATTTCTACCAACGCCTGA